>JALHUR010000476.1 GCA_022867325.1 Candidatus Aminicenantota bacterium
GCCGACAGGCATTCAATGTAGCGGCGCTGGCCCTCGGCGTAGAGCGTGTCGAAGGCCAGCGAGGATGTCCCCGATCCGCTGACCCCGCTGACGACGATAAACCGATTGATGGGGACATCGAGGTCGATCGCCTTGAGGTTGTGGACGCGGACGCCGCGGAGCTTGATGACGTCGTGGTCGGAGCGGGTTTCGGGGCTCATGTCCTTTACTTCGATGCGGAGTTCATTATTATATAGGATTACTATGAAAATATAAGATAAACGGTGACGCTCACCAAATTTAAAATATTTGGATGTGCGTCACCGTTTATCTTAGCGTCACCATATTGTATGAGGAGGCTGGATGAAAAAAGGCACGAAATACGCCCTGATGCTGGGCGCGGTTCCCTTCCTGACCCTGGTCCTGGCCCTCCCCCTCGTGAACCGGGAGCGGCCGATCATCCTGGGCCTTCCCTTCCTTCTTTTCTGGATCCTGGGCTGGGTCGTCCTGACGCCCGTCTTTCTCTACGCGGCCTACCGCCTGGAAAAAAAATACAACCCCCCCGATGAGGGAGGGGAACCATGAACGCCGCCCTTATCATCATCGCCGCCGTCGTCCTCGGCTCGGTTGCGCTCGGGATCCGGGCCGGACGCCGGGTGCCCATGAACCTCGAAAACTGGACCGTGGGCGGCCGCCGCTTCGGCGTCGTCATCATGTGGCTCCTGATGGCCGGCGAGATCTACACGACCTTCACCTTCCTGGGCGCGAGCGGCTGGGCCTACACCAAGGGCGCGCCGGCCTTCTACATCATCATCTACGGGACGCTCGCTTACACGTTGTCCTTCTTCATCCTGCCCGCCGTCTGGCGGGCCGGGAAGCGCCACGGCCTCCACACCCAGCCCGATTTCTTCATCAAGCGCTACGGAAGCCGTGCCCTCGGGGTGCTGGTCGCTCTGATCGGCGTTCTGTCGATCGTGCCCTACCTCCAGCTTCAGCTGACCGGGCTGGGCTTCATCGTCGAGGTTGCCAGCAACCGGGCCGTGAGCTCGGCCGCGGCCATCGTCATCGCCTTCGTTTTGACCTGCCTGTTCGTCTTTACCAGCGGCATCCGCGGCGCCGCCTGGGTCGCCGTCGTCAAGGACATCCTGATGATCGCGGCCGTCGCCGTGGTCGGGATCGGCGTTCCCGTCATGTGTTTCGGGAGCGTCGGGAACATGTTCAAGACCCTGATGGAGCGGATGCCGGGGTACCTGGCCTTTCCGGGCGGCACGCCCAACCTGGGGGTGACTTGGGTCATGTCGACCTGCCTCCTGACCGGGCTCGGGTTCTACATGTGGCCCCACGTCTTCGGCTCGGCCTTCTCGGCCCGCAGCGCCGAGACGATCAAGCGGAACGCCGTCATCATGCCCTTCTACCAGATCCCGATCCTCCTCGTCTTTTTCGTCGGGTTCACGGCCCTCCTGGTCGCCCCCGGCCTCAAGAACGGCGACACGGCCTTCCTGTCCCTCGTCCAGAAAACCTACCCGCCCTGGTTCATGGGCTTCGTGGGCGCGGCCGGGGCGCTGACGGCCATGGTGCCGGCCTCGGTTCTGGTCTTATTCGCCTCGACCCTGATCGCCAAGAACATCTACCGGACCGTCTTCGCGCCCGGCGCCGGAGAGGATCGCGTTATCCGTCTGGCGCGGATCATGGTCTTCGTCATCATGATCCTCGCCCTGACCTCGACCTTCTTCTTCCGCAAGGAGCTCGTCTACCTGCTCATTTTCGGCTACGATGGGGTCAGCCAGTTCTTCCCCGGCGTCGTCCTGGGCTTATTCTGGCGGCGGGCGACCAAGCAGGGCGTTGCGGCCGGGCTTCTGACCGGAGTCGGGGTCGTCATCGGCCTGATCGTGGCCGGCCGGGACCCGTTCCTGGGCCTCAACGCCGGGTTCGTTGGGCTGGCGGCCAACGCCGCCGTGACCGTGCTGGTCAGCCTGTCGACCAAATCCGCATCCGGAGGTTGGGAATGAGAAACGACCTGAAAGCGGCGATCGAAGCCCTGACCGGCGAGATGATCGGCTGGCGGCGCGAATTCCACCGCCATCCCGAAGTCGCCTATGGCGAGGAGTGGACCTCGGCGGCCGTCCGGAAAATACTGGAAGGCATGGGACTGCCGGTCGCCTCCTGCGCCAAGACGGGATTGCGCGCGGTCTTGGAGGGAGCGGCCGGCGGCCCGACCGTCGCGCTCCGGGCCGATATGGACGCCCTGCCGATCCAGGAGGAGGGCGACAGGCCTTACCTCTGCTTGAATCCGGGCGCCGCCCACGCCTGCGCCCATGACGGCCACATGGCCATTCTGCTCGCGGTCGCCAAGGTCCTGGCCGCGCGCAAGAACGCCTTCAAGGGAAAAGTCGTTCTTCTCTTCCAGCCCGCCGAGGAGCGGACTCCGGGCGGCGCCAATCCCATGATCGAGGAAGGCGCGCTCGACGGCGTCGACGCCGTTTTCGGCCTCCATCTCTGGCAGTCGCTCCCGACCGGAGTCCTGGGCATCGTCAAGGGGCCGATGATGGCTCAGGCCGACGACTTCAGGATCGTCGTCAAAGGGAAGGGCGGGCACGGGTCGATGCCGCAGCTGACCGTGGACCCGATCCTGGTCGCGGCCCAACTCGTGGTGAGCCTCCAGAGCGTCGTCAGCCGGAACGTGAATCCGCTCAAACCGGCCGTCCTGTCGTTTGGGTCCGTGAGCGGGGGGACGATCTACAACGTCATCCCGAGCGAAGTGACCTTGACGGGGACGGTCCGGACATTCGACGCCGCTCTCCAGCGAATGATAGAGGGGCGGATGAGGACGATCATCGAGAATACCTGCCGGGCCTTCGGCGCTTCGGCCGAGTTTCGGTACCAGGAGGGCTATCCTCCGCTTGTCAACGATGCGCGGATGGCGGAGTTCGTCCGGGAGACGGCCCGCGAGGCTTTAGGCGGAGACCGGATCAAGGCCATCGATCCGGTCATGGGCGGCGAGGATTTCGCCTACTTCCTCCGGAAGGTTCCCGGCGCGTTTTGGTTCTTCGGCATGGGCGACGGCATGCCCCATCCTCACCATCACCCGGCCTTCGATATCGACGAGAAGGCGCTGCCCCCGGCCGCCTTCCACATGGCGTCCCTCGTCCTCGACTATTTCGACCGGGGCGGAAAGGTCTGAGGGCGTGAGCTTTCCGGTCGTCCTGGGGATCGCCCTCGGCCTGGCCATGGACGCTTTCGCCGTGACGCTCGGGCTGGGCTGCTCGCGGCGCGGTCTGACCCGGGGCCAGTCCTTCCGGCTGGCCGGCCACTTCGGCCTCTTCCAGTTTGTCATGCCGATCATCGGCTGGGCGGGCGGGACGAGCGTCGAACGCCATATCCGTTCCTTCGACCACTGGATCGCTTTCGGGCTCCTGGTCATCGTCGGGGGAAAGATGATCGTGGAATCCTTCCACTCCGAGTCGGAGGAGGACTGCCCGGCCGGAGATCCCAGCCGGGGGTCCCGGGTTTACCTGCTCTCCGTAGCGACGAGCATCGACGCTCTGGCCGTCGGTCTCAGCTTAGCCGTCCTCGAGGTCCCGATCCTTTATCCGGCGGCCGTCAACGGCGTCGTCGCCTTCGGCATGACAATCGTGGGGGCCTGGCTCGGACCCGTCCTGGGCCGGGTCGTGGGACGTCGGGCCGAGCTGGCGGGCGGGGTGGTCCTGATTCTGATCGGGATTAAGATCCTGGCCGATCACCTAGCATAATTCTGGGGACACATCACTTAATTCATGGGAAAGTATTTCCATTCACAAAAAGAAATGCTTCCATTCATGGGAATTAAGTGATGTGTCCCCAGAATTATATGGTAAAATAGATACTCTTTGGAGGACGGCGGGCGGCAGATGAAGATAAGATATCTGAGCGGCAACCGCCTCTATTACGCTTTCCTGGCCGGCGGGGAGACCGTCATCCGCGACCAGGCCTACCTGAATAAAATCAACGTCTTTCCCGTCCCGGACGCGGACACGGGCACCAACCTGGCCTCCATGATGCGATTCATCGCCGCGCGGGCCAAGGCGTTCCATTCGCCCAAATCGACCCTGGACTCGATCGCCGACGCGGCCATCTCCGGGGCCCGCGGCAACTCGGGCATCATTTTCGCCCAGTTCCTCTACGGGATCGCCCAGGAGATCAAGAACGACCTTCGCATCTCGACCAAGGCCTTCGGCGAGTCGGTCCGGCACGCCGTCCGGTACGCCCGCTCGGCCATCGTCCACCCCGTCGATGGGACCATGATCACCCTCATCCACGATTGGGCCGAGGCCGTCTACCGCGAGCGCCAGAAGACGAGCGACTTCGCCGAGCTTCTCTCCCATTCCCTTCAGATCGCCCAGGAGTCATTGAAGGAGACGCCCAAGAAGCTGGCCGTCCTCCGCAAAGCGGGGGTCGTGGACGCGGGGTCCAAGGGATTCGTCGATTTCCTGGAGGGCGTCGTTCACTTCATCAAACGGGGGAATATCAAGCATCTCCTGACGTCGCGATCCGGGACGACCGAAGCTCCCCCCGTCGTCCACGCCCATAAGAGCGCTATCCGCAAGCGATACTGTTCCGAGGCCCTCATGACCGGGACCGGCCTCGACGTCGATGCGATCCGGAAGGTGGTGAGCTCCTTCGGCGAATCCGCGATCGTGGCAGGTTCCGGGGAGAAGGCCCGGATTCACGTCCACACCGACGCCCCCGCCGACCTCTTCTTCCGGCTCAAGGATTTCGGCACGATCGCCGAGATCAAGGCCGACGACATGATCCGCCAGTACGAGGCGAGCCACCGTCCCAAGTCGAAAATCGCCCTGGTCGTCGATTCCGCCTGCGACCTGCCCCGGGCTTTCTTCTACGAGCATCAGATCCACATCATCCCCTTTCAGCTGACTTTCGGCGACACCCTTTTCCTCGACAAGGTCACGATCACTCCCGAACAATTCTACTCGCTCCTACAGAGCTCGCCCCATCATCCTCAGAGCTCCCAGCCCTCCCCGGCGAGCGTCCAGAGCCTGTTCGCCTTCCTGGCCAGCCATTACGAGTCCGTCATCGCCGTGACGATTTCGAGCGGCCTGACCGGCATGTACAGCCTCTGTCTCAAGGCGGCCGAGTCCCTCCCCGGAACGAAGATCAGCGTCATCGACTCGAAGCACCTCTCGGTCACCCACGGCCTTATCTTGGTGCGCATCGTGGACGGCCTCCGGAAGGGGATGAGCCACGACGAAATCGTGGCCTCCGCCGGCGACTGGATCGCCAAAACCAAGCTGCTGGTCGATATCGCCACCCTCAAGTACATGGTCCGGGGCGGCCGGGTCAGCCCCCTCAAAGGTCTCATCGCCGGACTCCTCAACCTGAAGCCCATCATCTCTCTGGATGCGGACGGGAAGGCCGTCGCCGACGGGAAATCCTTCAGCCGCCGGAGCAACATGAAGAAAATCCTGGGCATGGTCCGGGAATTCGCGGGGGCGGGCAAGGTCCGGGGCTATGCGATCGTCCATGCCCGGAACCCGGAGCGGGCGGCCCTCTACGCCGAAGCGATGGCCGGAATCATCGGCGCCAAGCCCGATTTCGTCATGGACCTCTCTCCCGTCATCGGCGTCCACAACGGCATCGGGGTCGTCGGCATCGCCCTGGTGCACGAATAATTAAGGATAATTCCATCGTCGACATCGGCTGGGGGCCGGGGTTCATCCTGGTCGCCGCCCTGACCTTCTTTTTTTGGCGCGGGACGACCGCCCGCCAGCTCCTGGCCAACGGTCTCGTCTGCGTTTGGGCGCTCCGCCTGGCCGTCCACATCGCGGTCCGTAACCGGGGCCGCGGCGAGGATTACCGCTACGCCCACTGGCGCCGGAGCTGGGGCCGCTGGTTCGTCCTCAGGAGTTTCTTCCAGATCTTCATGCTCCAGGGAGTATTCCTCCTCCTCATCGTCACGCCCGTCATTCTTGTCAACCGGCCCGGCGACGGAGAATTGCGGCTCTTGGATCTTATCGGGGCCGCCGTCTGGGTCCTCGGGTTCTTGTTCGAGGCCGTCGGCGATTTTCAGCTGAAGGCGTTCAAGGCGGACCCGGACAACAAGGGCCGGATTATGGACCGCGGGTTGTGGCGATATACCCGCCACCCGAACTATTTCGGGGAAGCCGTCATGTGGTGGGGAATCTTTCTGGTCGCCCTGTCCGCGCCCGGAGGATGGGCGGCGATCGTGAGCCCGCTCGTCATCACCGGCCTCCTCCTCCGCGTCTCGGGTGTGACGCTGCTCGAGAAGAAATACGCGGGGAACCCGGCCTACGCCGATTATGTCAGGCGGACGAGCGCTTTCGTTCCCTGGTTCCCCAAAAAGTAGCCGACCGGGAGCGCGCTTGTGTCCGGGGTCATTGCGGCCATCCTATCGTTCGGGAAGCGGGTCAATCTTCACCTGTTATGTGGAGCTCCACATAAGGGGTGGAAATTTATCTTCTGTCCGAACGACTGGATGACGGCCACATCCCCGGGGCGAAGCGCTGTTCCGGAGACAGCCTGGAAGTATTTAAGGAGAGCCAGGACGGCCGCCCGGCAGAGTGAGCCTAGGAGCCGGCGCTTGTACTTGAACATGCCGGGAAGCCGGACGTTCATCGAACGAGCCGAGCGGGTGGCATCGGAATGCGGCATCGCGCGGGTCCGGCAGGAGGAATACGCGATCGAATCCCGCCGGAAGGCCGGCGCGGCCTGTGACTCCGGGTTCTTCGAATCGGAGACGGTGACCGTCGAGGTGCCTCACCGGAAAGGCCCGGCTCCAGTCGTCCGTATCGATGAAATGCCGCGGACGGAACCTGAGGCTGAATCGCCGGTTGGTTCGACGGCCGCCACGGAATCGTCGGGTGGCGTGCCCCATGGGACGATCGCCGTCCCCGCGGATGGAGCGGCCTCCTGTGTCTTCACGCACCGGCAGGCGTACGCCGGGCAGTCACTTCAGCCTCTCGCGCGCGTCGTGGCATGGGCCTCGTCGGAGACCGGCGAGTGCGGCGCGACGCTGCCCTCATCGCCGCCGCGCGCAAACTTCTGCACATGGTCGGATGGACAGCTAACGATGTCGACCTCGCCGAGATCGACGAGGCGGCGGCCTCCTGTGCAATCGCGTGGCGCGATCAGTGCGGGCTTGACCCATCGCAGGTCAACGTACATGGCGGAGACATCGACTTCGGGCGGTCGGCGTGAGCGCGCACGGGCGATCATCGCACCAGAGCCTTGGGTCCACCGTACGCTCCCATGTCGTTACGCGTGCCGTCCGGATCGTTGAACTTCTTGGCCGGGTCACCGGCGTTGATACACGGGGAACCGCTCTTGAGGTGGTAGTTGGCTTTGCGCATGTTCACGAAGACGGAGGCGGGCGCCGCTGAAATCGAATTCGCGTCCTGGTGATACTGGGCTCGCCACTGCTCGAGCGTGTAATCGGCCTCATCCTCCCATGTGACAACAAGGTTCGACCCGGCCCGGTATAAGAGATTGTAATCCATTTTGATGCCCTTGGTCGACTGCGAGTCGTCGAACTCGAGAACTCCGTTGTGACCGCCGCAGAGGATGTTGTTGCGGATCTGGTTGCCGCTGCTGCCTTCCTTGAGGGAGATCGTCCAGCGGCCCTCGGTGCTCCTAAAGAACACCGTGTTGTTGGTGAACCGGTTGTTCTTGCACCCCCACGCCGGCCCGTTGCCATCGGCCCAGCAGGCGATCCCGCCGGCATAATTGTTGTAGAGGAGGTTGTTCTGAACAAGCGAGCTCCGGACGGATGCCAGGTTGATGGCCGAGCCGCCGATGCGGCCGTTTTCATAGACGACGTTCCGCTCGATCACCGCGCCGGTCGTGATTCCATCGCCATCCTCCATCGATGGATCTGCGTTGATCTGGATCCCCGATGCTGTGTTGTGGTGGACGCGGTTTCCGCGGATGATCGGGAAGTCGCTGCTGTTGCTCACGTAGATTCCGTGCTCGTCGCCGGAGTAGCTGCACTCGTTGTCCTCGAGGAGCGAGTAGTTCGAGTAGTCGGTGAAAATGCCCCAGGTGCCGTTCCGCGTGAGAATGCATTTGCGCACGGTCACGTGATGCGCACAAGAGATGCGAATGCCGCCTCGAGTGGCGTTCTGGATGGTGAGCCCCTCGATCGTGATGTACATGTCCGCGCCCTTCCACCACGGGTTCCCGAGGGAGTACCCATCGATAGTGAAGGCATCCTTCTCGCCACCGCTCCCCTTAATGACGGCATGACTTCCTGCGGCCTTGAACACGATTGGCTTGCTGCCCGTTCCAGGGGTTTCGATCGACACCCCGCCCGTGTACGTCCCATCGCGGACAATCACTGTGTCACCGGCGCGGACCACGGACGCCGCCTTCTGGAATGTGCGCCAGGGGCTAACCGCTGTGCCGGGGTTGGAGTCGGATCCGGTCGGAGAAAGGTAGTAGGTCGCCGCTGTGAGCGGACCCGAGCAAAGGATCATGGTCAGGAGAAGAATCAATCTTGTGGCGGATCTCGGTGTCAGCATGTTCGATATCCTCCTTGCAAGAATGGGCCGAAAGATATCAGAGTTTCCTTTTCGGCTGTGGTGGCCGAGTGAGTCTCTTTATGTCGATTTTCCCAGCCAACCATTGTGAGGAAGTATAGGTCGCGTCTCGAAGAGATGTCAAGGACAGTCGGGAATTGCTCATGGCGGGCCAAAAGCCGCAGGGACGCTCAATAACGCCTGAAATCGCATAGACTTCTCCTCCAGGGCCAAGAGAAGATCATTTCCCCCGTCCGAGCCTGGCCTCCCCCTTTCTTTTCAGGGGAGACGCGGCCCTATCCTTCATTTCGAGCGATTTCTGGCGGAGTATGTGGAGAAGTACCTGGATTGCGGCAACCCTCGCTGCGGATTTGCCCGCATCCGCTGTCCGGACTGCCGTGCGGAGCATCTGCTGACGTTCTCCTGTAAGACCCGGCGGAGCGCTTGCTTTCCTGGCGGTACACGAGTTTCTCGGTCCAGAGCCTGGTGAGGGCTAAGACTAAGAGCGAGGCCGAGCTGGTGGGGAAATACAAGATCCGGCCGGTCCTCTATTTTTAGTGATCCTCTCCAAGAGCGGAGGGGAGGTCCCGCTTCGCGCGGAAGGCGTTATAGGCGGCGAGCAGGATCAGAATCATCATTATCGCCATCCACATCGTCCCCTCGCTCAGCCAATAAAAAGAATCCTTGCTGGTGGGGCTTGTGTAGGAAGCGCTTTTGTCGATGAGCGCTTCGACTTCGGCAGCTTTTTCCCTGGTCCAGCGATATCCCGAGCCGAGGAGCGTCTCCTGGAAATATTTTTCGAGGATGAGGTTTTCCTTGTAGACGATAAAAAAAGCCCCATTTTTAGCCGTGTCCTTCCCGGCCTTCGCCCCGGCCTCATATCTTTTGTCCCGCCTGTATAAATGGACCCGCATTTCATGAAGGAAAGGATGGCTCAAGGGGGTGTAGGTGTTTAAAAATTCCGTGTAGTTTTTATCCTTCCAGTCCTTGAGAATTTGGGCAAAGGGTACGGCCATGTCCTTATCCGTTTTTTTCAGCCATTCAACGGTCAGCCGCGAGTAAAATGCGCCGATCTCCGGGTCCCGATGCTTTAGGATCGGCTCGCGCATCGGCTCTTGTTTAATAAGGGGGGCCAGGAATGGAAAGCGCTCCGCAAAAGCCGCTGTGCGCTTCGGGGTATTGGACATACACAGGCCGAAAAGAAGAAGATTGACGCCGAGGATAATTGAGACGGTCCGCACGGACTTGGACGCGATTTTTGCCGCGGCCGGCTTCGGCCGCACTCCCTTCCGGATCGCCGCCAGACTCAAGCCCACGGCGATGACGTTCATCCCCACGTCCATCATGCTCCAGTAGCGGCCGGGGGTGATCCATTGAATGATCTCGTCACAGAAGCTGACGAGCGATCCCGAAAAAAGCGCCGCCAGATAGACGGACCTGTCAGGGATCGAGTATCGCCAGGCACGGAATAAAAGAATCCCGAGAAGTCCGTATTCGAGATAATGGGCGCTCTTGACGGGAATAGTGATGCGGACCAGAGCAATATAAAAATAGAGCGCCGCACAGACAATAAGCCCGATGTATTGAGCGGGCCTTCTGATTTTTAAGCGAAAGCTAAGGACATAGAGGATCCCGAAGAAGGCTGCCGTGACCACGGCCAGGAGGAGGTAGATGAAAAACGATGGGCCGAAATGCCTCGTCGTGAAGTTATTGATCGCCCTGGCGACAGGAACAATCAGGAAGATCGACAGCGCGCAGAGACCGACCCCCAACCAGGCCAGCTGCTTTTTCCGCCTCAAGGGATCCCGTTCCGACATCAGGGAACCATTTTAACAAAAAACAGGAGTCAGGCCTACACACGGGACAGGTTCCTAACGCGTGGTTTTGACCAGCGATGAGACGACCTGGAGACGTCTATCCACGGAAGCTTTACGGATCAGGTCGATTTGGAGTTTATCAATTTTCGGATCCTTGTCATTATTTGCAAATCTCATCTTTGTTGATCGCCCGCTTTGGCGCCTCCGGCCATGCCGCATCTCATCGGCATCATGATATCACTCCCTTCCGAGGTCGGACAGGCGCTTCCGGGCGGCAGCTGGCTCGGGGAGGTTCGCGTCGGCGTTTTTCCGGAGGTCGAGGAATTTCAGATAATTCTCGCGGGCCTTGATTTTATCGCCCTGTATCTCATGGATCCGGCCGAGCGCGTAAAAAACTTTTGGCGAAAATGTCGCCATAGTACAGCCGCCCGGTCGTCAAAACCGCAATTTTTTCGTACTCCGTCCTCGCCTTCTCCAAATCGCCCACCCGCTCGTCATCACCGGGCTCCTCCTCCGCGTCTCGGGCGTGACGCTGCTCGAGAAGAAATACGCGGGGAACCCGGCCTACGCCGATTATGTCAGGCGGACGAACGCTTTCGTTCCCTGGTTTCCCAAGAAGTAGCCGACCGGGAGCGCGCTTACGCCCGGGGTCATTGCGGCCATCCAGACTTTCGGAGACCGGAACGCCAATGCCCACCGGGGGAAAGCGAGGAAGGCGGGGCTCAAGCCCGTCCCTTCCAAGGGCTGGGCGGACATGATCCGGAAAGTCTATGAGGTTGAAGCTCCCTGACGACCTGGGCCGAGAGAGGCTCTTGAGCCGGGGAGTGAAGAGCGCCGAACGCGATGAGAAAGAGAACGAGCGGCGGCAGGTTCCCGGGGCGCTTCATTTGAGCTTGCTGCCCTTGACCGCAGCCGTGATGACAAACCCCGAGTTGAGGCCGGCCGCCAGGTTCACCGCGTCCTTGAGGACATCGTCCCCGGAGGAGCCTAAAGCCGGAATACGATTCCCGCGCCGAACGAGGCGTGGGACAGGGACAGCCGGAGAGGCTGAAGTTCGAATCGGCTCCCGGCCAGCCTGACGGTCTCCGCTGCGGCCTCGTCGAGCGAATAATACGAAAGGACCTTGTCGATTTCGGGCGTGGTCCGGTACGTCCCCGTTTTTTGATAGCCCGCCTCGAGCCTCAGCCAGACGCGCCCGGACAGGCGAACCGCGGCTTCAAGACTCAGAACCGCGCCGATCAGCGTCCGCGCCGGAAGCCGGAGATAGACGAGATAGTCCTCGATGAACAGAATGCCGTGACCGCCCTCCCACTGATCGGTGAAACCCAGCGGATGGAGACGCCCGCCGGCCGAGGTCAGCGACAGGCCGCCCGCGACGGCGATTTCGAGCGCGGACGATACCGGCCGCCGCCAGACGAGCTCCAGCCGTCCTCCCCATTCCCGGATCGACCCCTCGCTCGAGGGCCAGTCGACCTTCCGGGCGAAGCGGGTGTCTCCCGGAATGTAGTCGGGCGGGGCCGTGGAGGTGTATAAGTAAAGGTAATCATAAGGCGTGTTCTCGCCTCCGATCGGCCGGGATCCGGAGTGGAACGACAGCCGGATCCCGAACCGGCGACCGAAATAATACGTTCCGCCCGCGGCGAGACGCCCCCCGGCGGCCGGGTCGATCGCGAGAGTTTGACGAGCATAAGATCCCGAGGGTTTATATCCGGGATGGGGGTCGAAGGCGTTCTGGTAGGTCGCGGCGCCGCTCGCCAGGCTCGGTCCATAGACGATGAAAAATTCGAAACGAGGCGGATTCCCGTCCCCGCCGAATCCCGCGAGAGACGCTGTCAGGATTGCGGCAAGCAGCGGCGCCGTTTTTTTCTGGATGACGTTCATGATGACCTCGGTCCGGCTTCGGCGTTCCGCGGCGGAAGCCGTTTGCAACATCACAGGATAAATCCTATAATGCCTACAAAGGATTCGAAGGTCAAGCGAGCCGCTCATGAAAAAAATCCTCACGGTTCTCATGGCCCTGGCCGGTCTTTCGCCGGCCGCGCTCTGCGACGGGGGGCATTGGCTGCTGCGAATCTCGGGCGGGCCGGCCTGGATCTCCCCCGACGACCTTAACATCTTCCTGCGCGATTACGTCCGGGCTCAGGAGTCCGTGGCGGGATCGTCCGCCCGGGGCCCCGGATTCAAGGCGGTCGGCCGCTCGGCGAATTTTGAATTAGCGTTATTCGTCCCGATTGAGCCGCGGATTCATATTCTGGCCTCCTTCGGCTCCATCCGCGCCGCGACGACCGGGAACGAATTCGAAGTCGCCTATCCGGCCGTCGACGCGACCTACACCCGCGACGATCGCGTCCGAAGCTATTTCGGGCGGCTGGGGATCGCCTATTCCTGGCCGATCTCGGGCCGGCTCAGCCTTCGCCCTTATGCCGCCGCGGAAGGGTATTGGACGACGTTCGAGGACACAGGATCCTGGTCCTATACAAGCCTTTCCACGGGCGAAAAGATCCTCTGGATGGATTGGACGGTCCAGACCCGCGCCTTCAACCCGGGCTTTTCCGCGGGCGTGGAGCTCGAATTCGAACTTGTCTCTCCCGTCCGGTTTACGGTCGACGCGGGCTACCGAAGGGCGAGACTGACGGGGTTCAAGGGGGATTTTCATTACACCTGGAATTTCCCCGGGGGCGGCTTTTCGGACGATCGGGAGGATCTGCCGCTTTATTATTATGAGTACGCCGACATCAGCCAAGGCCCCGTCTACGGGACCTTGAAAATGCCCGGCATCTGGGGCGGCCGGCAGCTCACACTCGTCCGGGACGCCGTCATCGACCTGTCCGGGCTCTATCTCAAGGCGGGTTTAAGCATCTCCTTTTAATCAGCCCGATACTCTGCGCCAGCCTTGACACGGCTCTCGGAGCGGCGATAACCTGTTGCTCGACCTGAGCGACGAAATATCTTGATCCCCTCGGGCTGGGCCCGGAGAGACATTGACCCGTTCGCCGACGCTACCCCGCCTTTCAATACACATGAACCGTTTCCGGTTCATGAGTGCAGCGGCTTCGCAGTACTCAAGGAGCCGTAACAACGGCTCCTTGGGTGCCGGCATTCATGCCGGGGAGCAGCCTTGCAGTACTCATAAGCCGTAAACGGCTTATGAGTACTGCGAAACGCCTGCACTCAGGGCTTCCATGAGTGTCGAGGGGTTGACCTTGTCTTGTCTTCCGGCGGGATTATAATAAGATTCTATCTCTTTTAACGGGAGATCAGGATTCTCAAGAGTAGGTTCGGACCTGAGGAGGACGGGAATGGGTTCTTTAAAGGATAAGGTCGTATTCATCACGGGCGCGAGTTCGGGGATCGGACGCTCCTGCGCCCGGGCGTTCGCGGATCAGAAGGCGAAGATCCTCATCTGCGCGAGGCGGGCCGAGCGACTGGAGAAGCTGGCCGCCGAATTGAAGCAGGAATTCGGCGTCCCGGTCCGCCATTTTCCGCTGGACGTCCGGAATCAACCGGCCGTCGAAAAGGCCGTCGCCGCGCTCCCGGACGAATGGCGGAGGATCGACATCCTGGTCAACAACGCCGGGCTCAGCCGGGGCCTGGAGAAGCTCTCCCGGGGCCTCCTGGGCGATTGGGAGGAGATGATCGACACGAACATCAAGGGGCTGCTCTACGTCAGCCGGGCCGTCCTCCCCGGAATGGTCGAGCGCGGCAGCGGCCACGTCATCAACATCGGTTCGATCGCGGGCTATGAGGTCTATCCCGGAGGGAACGTCTACTGCGCGACCAAGTTCGCGGTCCGGGCGCTCAGCAAAGGGCTGCGGCTGGACCTCAGTGACACTCCGATCCGGGTCAGCGAGGTCGCGCCGGGCATGGTCGAGACCGAGTTCAGCCTCGTCCGTTTCCACGGTGACGCGGAGCGCGCGGACAAAGTCTACCAGGGCTTGGAGCCGCTGTCGCCCGACGATATCGCCGAGGCCGCCGTCTGGTGCGCGACCCGCCCTCCCCACGTCAACATCAGCGAGGTCATCGTCATGCCGACCGCCCAGGCTTCGACGACGCTGGTCCACCGGAAATGATGGCCGGCCCAGTCGTGCCCTGTCGGCTCGACTTGACATCCCATCCCGTCCCAGTTTATCATCCCTTCAAACCTTCATTTTCCATAAATGAACGGAGGAAAACGATGAGAGGGTCAATTTTTTCCAACAAGGCCTTGTTTTGCTTCAGCGCTGCTTTGGTCTTGGTCCAGTCGCTCGCGGCCGCGCCTTCGAAGATCGCCGAGGTTAAAACCTACGGCAACTTCGAGACGGCCGGGATCATTATCAAGGTCGAGAAGATGGACTTCGACGAGTCGGCCAAGATCGAATACAGGAAGAGCGGGGAGACAACCTACCGGCGGGGGCACGACTTTGTCAGATACGACGGGAATCACATGGCGACGAGCCTGTTCGGACTCGACTTGGGAAGCTCCTATGAGATCAAGATAACCCTCGTCGATCCGGACGGTACGTCCGGCACAAATCCCGCCGTCTCGTCGGTCAAGACCAAGAAGGAATACGCCCTACCAAAGCCCCTCAGGGTCGTCAAAGTGTCGAATCAAACGCAACTCGATGCCGCGCTCAGCAACGCCAAACCGGGCGACGAGATCAGGCTCGCCGCCGGCACCTACGCCAAGGGCATTCACATTTACGGCCAAAAGTCCGGAACGGCTTCCAACCCCATCACGGTCACTTCGCAGGGCACCTCCAAGCCCCTGATCAAGGGAACAAGCGACGGAGGGATCGAGCTTGAGGGCATGAGCTACTACGTCTTCAATAATCTGGAGGTGCACAACGAGGCGGGGGATGGAATCGGCCTGAGAGGATGCCATGACATCGTCGTGCGGCAATGCTATGTGCATGACAGCCGTCCCGGCGATTATACGAACAACATCTTCATACAACACGGCGATGAGGGGTCGCCCGCCTACGCGGGGAATTACCTGATCATCGACAATAAGATCGGGGACAACGTCCACGACACGGTGGACGAGAATCAAGGGCCGGGACCGACCAACGTGAACGTCCCGGGCCAGTCCTATTTTGGGATTTGCGTGGCCTATCAGCCGGGAGCTTTCCTCACGATTCGAGGGAACACGATTTACGGGACCGTGGATGGGATTCATTGCTGCGGGGATGAAGGGGGATCTCCCATTCTGGGACCCGACGATAACAACGTGCTCGACACCTGGCGGGATCAGAATCTGGATGTCTATGACAACATCATCTACGACTGCAAGGACGACGCGATCGAATGCGACGGACACATGGTCAACGGCCGGATCTTCCGGAACCGGATCGGCAAGTGCGAGAACGCCTTCAGCACGGCGCCCTTCTATCCGGGCCCGCTCTTCGTGGTCAGAAACTTCATGCACGGATTCCACCAGGGCTGCTTCAAGCAGAATACGGGAGTCGAAGGCATCACCAGAAACGTCCTTATCTACCACAACACGATCATGGAGAAGACGAGGGCCGCTACTCCGCATTGCGACTGCGAGAATTGCCTGTACCGGGGAGAGCCGGCGCTTCAGCAGAATTTCGTCTACAAGAACAACATCTTCTATGCCCGCGGCCGGGTCTACAACGGCGACATGTATACGGAAGACAACTACCACAAGAACGATGTCTTCGACTACAACCTGATGTACAGCACGCGTCAGACCGACAAGACGGTAGCTTTCAAGTGGGTTTGCAGCTACGGCGATTCGCTCAACAACACCCGGTACAACAATTTGTCCGCCTTCCGAGCGGCCGTCAAGCAGGAGAAGAACGGGAAATGGGGCGATCCGAAGCTCCTCACCAGCCTGCTCAAGGGCTATCCCAAGAATTCCAAGCTCCTGGATCTCAGGCTCCAGTCGGGTTCGCCCGCGATCGATTCGGGTGTCCTGATACCCGGGATTAACGACAAGTACTCCGGAAAGGCGCCCGACATCGGCGCCCGGGAATGGACCTCGTCCGGGACCAAGCGGGGCGCCGATCCGGGCCCACGAGGCCGGTGACTCTGATCATCCGGAAATCCCGTGCTCATCGAAGGCCGGGCAAGCGACGCAGGCGGGCCATGGCCCAGGCGCCGACGGCCGGCCCGATCGCCAGAAAGGCGAAGGCGTATCGCCAACCCACCCGATTCACGAGCGCGGGGATCAGCCTGATCGTGACCATCGTTAACAGGAAACCTAAGCTCGTTTGAATCGCCAGGGCCGTGCCCGTGTACTCGGGGCGGCAGATCTCGCTTAGCCCGGCCGAAAACTGGGCGGAGTCGGCGACGACGGCGAAACCCCAGACGAGACAGACGGCCGTCAGGGCGGCCGGGCTCCCGCCGAAGAGAAACCCGACCGTGAGCGAGCAAACGCCGCTCGTGATCAAGGCCGCGATCGTCACGGCCGGGCGTCCGAGCCGGTCGGCGAGCTTTCCGGCGACGACACTGCCGAGTCCGCCGGCCGCGATCACGGCAAACGAAGCGAGGGCCGCCGTCTTGGCGCCGACACCCGTTGTGGCGTAGCTCGCCGCGAGGAACGCTGGAACCCAGGTCCACATGGCATAAAGCTCCCACATGTGGCCAAGGTAGCCAATATTGACGAGAGCTGTCGCCCTCTCGCGCCAGATCCGGCCGGCGTACCTCCAATTCAAACGCGGGGACGGGCTCTTGCACGGCCCCTCTTTGATCAGAAATCCCGCGACCAGGCTCGAGACGGCCGCCAGGCCGGCCGAAATCGAGAGGACGAGCTTCCAATCGGAGACGGGGCCGAACGAGCGGAGAAAGTGGGGCAGCGCCGAGCCGACCGTCAGCGCCCCCACCAGGAGGCCGATCCCGAATCCGCGGTCGTCCTTCGTCCAGGTTGCCATGATCTTCATGCCGACGGGATAGACGCCGGCCATGAAGACTCCGGTCA
Source organism: Candidatus Aminicenantota bacterium (assembly GCA_022867325.1). Taxonomy (GTDB): domain Bacteria; phylum Acidobacteriota; class Aminicenantia; order Aminicenantales; family JAFGBC01; genus JAFGBC01. The sequence continues at coordinate 17,244 of JALHUR010000476.1, forward strand.
GGAACCTGAGAATTAGGGCAAGCGCAAGTCCCGTGACCAATGCCGGCAAGGCGGCCGTGGCCATCGCTCCCAGAAGGGCCGAGACCGCGAACAGGCGGTGGGCCGGAATCCTGTCGGGCAGGTTCAGGAGTGACGCGGCCAGGGTTCCGGCCACGAACCCGAGCTGGACGGACATGGTCAGCCAGGCGCGGCCCGCCTCCGCGAGATTCCAAGCATCCGACAAGCTTGATACGACAGCCGAGGCCGAAAACCAGACCGCCATGGCCAGGAGCTCGGCCAGGCAGAGCAGAAAGATCATGCGCGTCTTTCGTGAACAGGAATCTTCGGGGAGAAGCATGATCCGAGTATCTTAACATGAACCCGAGGAATCGGACGACGCCCGCTTCAAGATCATCGCGAATCCGAAGAATCGATTGCCTATAGGGCTTGACATTAAAATCAGAATTCTGATAATCTGAATATGGAAATATCCCCTGAGGAAGAATAGCTATGGAAAACTTCAAGCCTTATAAGGCGGAGATCAAAGCGCGAGGACAGCTTACGATCCCCAAAAAGGTCCGCGAGGAGGGAAACCTCTATGAAGGCGAAACCGTGTCCATCATCCCCATCGGGGACTCTATTTTAGTTACTCCCAAAAGGCTCGAACTGGATGAGGCGCGCCGGGAGATCCGCAAGATCATGAAGGCCTCGGGCGTGACGCTCGAGGCATTACTCGAGGGACTTGAGGATGAAAGGGGATCCCTCTTCGTGAAGACATATGGAGACAAAAAAGTATAGGGTCTTCCTTGATTCGAACGTCATCTTGTCCGGTCTATTTTCGGAGCGGGGGGCGCCGCGCCTGATCCTTGACCTTCTCAGTTTAGACCTTCCCGTCCTGACCGGCGTGACCGGACGCTTCAATTTGACCGAGATTGAACGGACCCTCGAGAAAAAAATGGCCGAGACCCTTCCGGTCTACCGGCTTTATTTGCCCAAGCTCAAACTCGATATCATACCTTTACCCTCCCGGGAAGACCTTCGGCCTTTCGTCGGAGCCGCAGAGGACAAGGATTTGCCGGTTTTAGCAGCGGTCGTCAACGGGAAAGCGGATCATTTCGTGACGGGCGACAAAAAACTCATTTCTCTCATCAGGCGGAAAGGCGACTTTCCCGTCAAGACCGTCAGCCCTGCCGAATTTCTGGACAAGGTATTGCCCGAAATCCTGGGCGCAAAGCATCGTGGATAGGAGCTAATTTTTAGGCCTTCAAGTTTGATTTTTTATCTTATTTGTTTATAATTATCTGCCTTATTAAAGCTATGGCAGAAAACCAAAGGAGGCCCCGGCGTTGATTTTCGGCACCGGCACGGATATAATCGAAGTCCTTCGCGTGGAAGAGAAATTGTCCCGCACGAGCGGCCTCAAGGCCAAAATCTTCACTCCCCGCGAGGTCGAATACTGCGAGTCCAAGCACCGGCCCGGCCTCCACTTCGCGGCCCGGTTCGCGGCCAAGGAGGCGTTCCTGAAGGCGATGGGCACCGGCTGGAGCGGCGGGCACAAGTTCACCGAGATCGAGATCGTCAATAACGCCCTGGGCAAGCCCGAGCTCTTCGTCCACGGCAAGGTCCGGGAGTTCTGTAATGCCCACCGGATCGCCGGGATGGAGGTCTCGCTGTCCCATATCAAGGACCTGGCCCAGGCCGTCGTCGTCCTCGAGCGGAATCCGGACCCGGGGCAGGGTTCCTTTCGAGGATAGAAATTTCATCGAAAGAGGCTTTCATGTCGCACATCGGCTCCTACGATGACCGCCTGAAGAACTTCTCCTGGAACATCTCCGAGAAGGAGCTCGGCTACAAGCCGGGCGACGTCATCAACATCGGTTGGTACTGCACGGACCGTATCTGCCAAATGGGAAAGGCGAACAAGCCGGCCCTGATCTGGGAAGGGAGCACCGGGCCGGAAAAGCGCTACACCTACAACGACATCCGCCTGGCCTCGAACACGATCGGGGCGTACCTCCGCGGGCTCGGTCTCCAGGCCGGCGACCGGGTCTGCCTGTTCATGGACAAAATCCCCGAGCTCTACCTGGGCTTCCTGGGCATCCTCAAGATCGGGGAGATCGCCCAGCCGCTCTTCTCGGCTTTCGGCGACGAGTCCCTGTTCTTCCGCCTCTCGAACGCCGAGGCATCGGCCGTCATTACCCAAAAGAAACACGTCCCCAAAGTCCGCAAGATACTGGACAAACTGCCCCACCTCAAGCACATTATCATCGTCGGCCACGAGGGCGCCGCCCCCCTCAAGGAGCGGGAGGTCGCCTTCAACCTGGAAAAAGCCGGGCCCGTCGATGCCTTCCAGATCCACCCGACCATGGCCGAGTCGCCTTCGGTCCTCCATTACACCTCGGGCACGACCGGGATGCCCAAGGGCGTCAAGCACGTCCACTACTCGCTCATCGCCCAGTACCTGACCGGGAAGTGGGCCCTCGACCTCAGGGACGACGACATCTACTGGTGCACGGCCGACCCGGGCTGGGTGACCGGCACCTCCTACGGGATCATCGCGCCCTTCAGCCTGGGCGTCACTCAGTGCGTCCTCGACGCCGGATTCCAGGCCGAGTCCTGGTACAAGTTCATCGAGAAGCGGCGGGTATCGATGTGGTACTCGGCCCCGACCGCCATCCGGTCGCTGATGAAGGCCGGCGACGAGATCGTCAAGAAACACGACCTGTCTTCGCTCCGCCACCTGGCCAGCGTCGGCGAGCCCCTCAACTCCGAAGCCGTCGTCTGGTCTCAGAAGGTGTTCGGCAAGCCCTTCTACGACACCTACTGGCAGACCGAAACGGGCTGCATCGTCATCAGCAATTATCCGGGGATGGAGGTTCGGCCCGGCTCGATGGGCAAGCCCTTCCCGGGGGTCACCGGGGTGGTTCTCGATCCCGTCAAGAACGAGCCCTATCCGGCGCCGGGGAAGATCGGGCTGGTCGCCCTCAAGTTCGACTGGCCGTCGCGGATGCGGACTTATTGGAACAACGAAGAGGCCTTCCAGAAGAAATTCCGGGGCGGCTGGTACATCACCGGCGACCGGGCCCGGCTCGACAACGAAGGCTACTTCTGGTTCGCGGGCCGGGACGACGATATCATCAACACGGCCGGCCATCTGGTCAGCCCGTTCGAGGTCGAGTCGGCCCTGCTCGAGCACCCGGCCGTGGCCGAGTCGGCCGTCGTCAGCAAGCCCGACCCGATCAACCTCGAGGTCGTCAAGGCCTTCGTGACCCTCAAGCCGGGGTTCACGGCCGGCAAGGACCTCGACCTCGAGATCATGAACTTCATCCGCAAGAAGCTTTCGCCCCTGGCCATGCCCCAGGAGATCGAGTTCGTGGCGGGCCTGCCCAAGACGCGGAGCGGCAAGATCATGCGCCGGATCCTCCACGCCAAGGAGTGGGGCGAGGAGATCGGCGACACCTCGACCCTCGAGAACGATTGATTTTATGGGGACATGCTCCGAATTTCTGAATTCGGTGCGTGTCCCCGGAATTCGACAGACAGGAGTGATCTATGGCCGATGAACTCAAGGACAACATTCTCGCCTACGTGACCAAAGAGTACCTCGAGGACGACAGCGAGCCCCTCAACTACGAGACCCCCCTCATCTCGGGCGGGATCGTGGATTCCTTCTCGATGGTCTCCCTGAAGCGTTTCCTGGAGAACAAGTACAACATTTCGATTCCCGACGACAAGGCGACCCCCGAGGCGTTCGACTCGGTCAACAAGATCGCCGTCCTCGTCCGGGAATTCGTCAAGGTCTGAGGACAAAGGAGTCTCAAGGATGGCATTCAGCGCTAAGGTTCGCGAAAGCTACCGGGCCCAGATCAAGGGCATCCAGGACGCCGGGCTGTTCAAGCAGGAGCGGTTCATCCATTCCCCCCAGGCGGCCGACATCGAGGTCGAGTTTCCGGCCGGCTCGCCCCTCAAGAAGGTCATCAACATGTGCGCCAACAACTACCTCGGGCTGTCGAGCCACCCCGAGGTCGTCAAGGCCGCCCACGAGGGGCTGGAGTCGCGCGGCTACGGCATGTCCTCGGTCCGCTTCATCTGCGGGACCCAGGACATCCACCGCGAGCTCGAGAAGCGCCTGACCGAGTTCCTGGGGACCGAGGACACCCTCCTCTTCCCCTCCTGCATGGACGCCAACGCCGGAGTCTTCGAGGCGATACTGACCAAGGACGACGTCATCATCTCCGACCGGCTCGTCCATGCCTCGCTCATCGACGGCATCCGGCTCTGCAGCGCCATGCAGGACTCGATCAAGCACTCGGACATGGCCCACCTCGAGGAAAAGCTCCAGCTCCATAAGGACAGGCGCTTCAAGCTCGTCGTCAGCGACGGCGTCTTCTCGATGGACGGCGACACGGCCAAGCTCGACGAGATGGTCGCCCTCTGCGAGAAATACGACGCCATGCTCCTCGTCGACGAGTCCCATTCCTCTGGCTTCATCGGGAAGACGGGCCGGGGCACCCACGAGAAGTGCGGCGTCGTCGGCAAGATCGACATCATCACCACGACCTTCGGTAAAGCTCTCGGAGGAGCTTCGGGCGGCTGTGTCAGCGGGCGGCGCGAGCTCGTCTAGATGTGCCGGCAGCGGGCCCGGCCCTACCTCTTCTCGAACTCGATCGCCCCGGTCGTCGTCGCCGGCGTCCTCAAAGTCATGGACATCATCTCCAAGTCGACCGAGCGGCGGGACAAGCTGGAGAAGAACGC
>JALHUR010000477.1 GCA_022867325.1 Candidatus Aminicenantota bacterium
AAATATTAGCTCCTATTGAAAGGTGAAGTCAACCTCAGGCCGGCGAGCATGAATCTATGATCGCGTAGTGGCGAGCCGAAGGCTCGTCCCTTGACTCGCCCCATTCCTCGATCCGTTTGGATGTTCGTGTTGACTGAACCTTCCCTGACGCTCCGGCGGCAGAAGGTCATGGTCCTGGACCGGTTCGACGGCCGGCTGTCGTTGCGGTTCAAGGGCCGGGACCTGGCATACCGGGAGGTCCAGGCGCCGCGACCTGCATTTTCCCGGGTGAGGAGCGCCAAGCCGCGGCCGAAGCCGCCCAAGTACATTCCACCGCCGGACCATCCCTGGCGGCATCAGGTCTTCGGACATGGCCCCGCATGAGAAAACCGGAAATATTCATTTTGCTAAGAACCGGAGCTTTTCACGTTGCGTTGACATAAACCGTGTCTGTCTTGACACCTATCCGGGGCCGGGATATCCTATTTTATGAGTGGAATGGTTGATTCTGAGCCCGAAGCCGGAGATTCCATGCCACGCGAAAAATGGAATTTCCTGTATTTACAGCGGTTCCGCCGTGACATGGAATCCCGGCCAGGTCTTTCCTGATTCTCCCATTTCTTCTTCACAGGAGGACAGAAGATGAAAAGATTCCTGCTGGCGGCAATGATCGGAGTCTTTGTTTTTTCCGCCTCTCCCGGACCTGCCCTATCCCAACAAGACCCGCCCCATAAATCCTGCTGTTTCTTGATCTACTCGACGGGGGTTGAGCTGGGAGGGCTGAAAAGCATGGCCTACTTCGGCCGGCCAAGCCTTGCCCTGGAGACCCAGATGGTGCAGCTCCTGTTCAGGATCAGCAACTGGGTCGAAGCGGCCAATGCCCTATGCTCGGACCTCAGCCGCGCCTGGGATAACTATCGGACGATCCAGAATGAAGCCGATATCCTGGCCGACAGCTTGACCGCCCCCGGGAGCCCGTCGTCATCCGGCGAAGAGCGCGCGCCGAGTTACAGCCGGATCTTTTACGGCTTGCCGGCCGAAAAGGGAGAGCTGGAATTCGGCCTCAGGGATGCCGGCCGCCGGGTCACTCCGCCGGGCCGGGAAGAAAGGACCATCATCGGCTTCAATTGCGAAGTGGGGTATTATTTGCTCGGGTATTACCTCGGCTTCGCCCACCACGCCTTCCAGGTTGCGCAACTGGAGGGCGAGGGGTCGCGCTGGGGCTCGGAGGCGAGACGGGTGGCCCTGGAGCAGATCGCCCGGGCCATCGACCTCGTCCATTCGGTGAGGATGACCTTCGAGCAGGGAAATCAGTGCGGCCGGCTTTGGCTGAATGATTACGCGATCCTGAGCACCTTGCTGGAAATGGACCAAGAACGGATGCGTCAGCAATTGACGATCGCGGAGCTCGTCGCCAAGACCGGCTTTGTCAGATACAAGATCGCGGCTCCCGAGATCTTTTTCTTCCCGCCCGCCAGCGAATGCCATGGGACGCCGGTGGTGCAGACCGCCAAGGGGAACCAAGCCGCAGCCGGGTGGCTTCGGTCACAAAATGGGCTCAACAAACAACTTGCCGACCTGCAAAAGAAGTGGACGAACAAACCACAGCCTGTCCCCACTCCTCAGGCACCTCCGCAGCCTTTGACCGCGGCGTCGTTGGGAGATGAGCTCACGCTGAGCGAGTATGGGTATACGGGAAAGTTTCTTCGGCAGGGGACAAGCGACGCTTGGACCGGCAGTTGGACGGGCGGTCGCCCCCAGACCACTTTTCGACTCGCGTCCGGCGCTTCGATGGCGATCGAAGGGATAGCGGCCGGAGACGTTACTATCGTTCTGCGCCGGGAGGACCACGCGGACTACGACCTTTCGCCGAATCTCAAGGCGGAGTATCAGCTCAAGGCGACCCTGCAGGGGACAACGATCAGGCTGACCGGAAGACGACTCATCTTCGACCCGGGGACGAAAGAGTCCCAGGCCTGGCTGAAGAATAACATCGCGGAAGTTACCGGGAGCGCTCCTCTGCGAAAGTAGGCTCTTAGGTTCAGCCGGGCAAGCTCAGGCTTCCCACAATCGTGAGGGGTAGATTCCAGTCTGGACGAGCTCCCGCACGGCGGCCTGAACGACCGGCCGGTCCTCGGGGTAGGTGACGCCGAACCGCCTCATCCGGAGCCGCCGACGCCACCGGTCCGTTTTGCCCCGCGTTCCAGCCGTCCTTGACATCATCCGAGCCGGGATTCATGCTTCCACTTGGTTGAGAAATGGAGACTTCGAGCGGGAAAAGCGTTCCCTAGCGGGTGAGGTATAAGAAATTGCTTTTCGGCTGCGCCCGCCCGCGGGCTCGATTTCATGTCGATATCTCATCTCGCCACCGTGAACAAGCATAAATTGGGGTTCGGAAGATGTCAAGGACGGCCCGAGACCTAGGCCGGTCAACCCGGCGGTCGTCGGCGGCGTCCGATGAGCCGAGAATCGCCCGGACCTTCCCCCTCTTCGTTTCGGGAGTATCAGGGAAAATATTCGACCGGAGGATCAGCGGCCACCAGGAGTTCCTGATGAGCGATGCGAGATGGGCGAGGCGAGATTTTTTGCGAACACCGCAGCGGTCGGGTTCTGATCGGCGGCCGCGCCGTGACCTATCTCCAGGGCTCGATCGAGGTCTGACCACGCCGCGCCGCGACCGGATCTCCGGGAATCCTTGTGGCGAGGGGGCTTCCTCTAATATAATGGGCTGACCCTTCACAAGGAGAACGCTCATGACGCTGCCGGGCTCGGACAAGGTCCTGACGCTGTTAAAGGACTGCGACGCCCTGCTCCAGGGCCATTTCAAACTGACCTCGGGCAAACACTCCGAATGGTATTTCGAAAAAATCCGGCTGATCGAAAAGCCGGCCGCCCTGGAAAAGATCGTCGACATGCTCGCCGAGCGGATCAAG
>JALHUR010000478.1 GCA_022867325.1 Candidatus Aminicenantota bacterium
CACCGATAAAATACATTTGCGCACCTCCTTAAAAGAATTTGAGTCGACGTGTAATCTATCATAGCATTACCCGTCAGGGAGGTGCGTTTCGCTATCATGTTACCTCATGGAAGCCATGAGTGCAGGCGTTTCGCAGTACTCATAAGCCGTTTACGGCTTATGTGTGCTGCAAGGCTGCTCCCCGGCCGAAGCTCCACGGACTAATGCTCATTGGAGCGCCAGTACACATGAACCGGAAACGGTTCATGTGTATTGAAAGGCGGGGTAGCGTCGGCGAACGGGTCAAGACGGCCCGCCCCTGACCGCCCGGGTGTCAAGTTGACAGGACGGCCTGATTGTGGATATTAATACCGATATCTGGAAGCGGCCGGCCGCAGAGGCGGCGCGGGGAGGCTTGGAGTGCCCGTAAACGGAACGGAAAGGAGGAGAACTCATGAAATCCCATAACAAGAAAATGTCGCTGGCTGTCCTGGCCTTCGGCCTGCTTCTCCCGGCAGCCGCCGAGGCGGAAACCCTGACCTTCAGGCAATATCGGGTTACCGTGCCCGGAACCATCCACGACATGGTCGTCGCGGACTTCAACAAGGACGGCTATCCGGATATCGCCGTTATCGACTATCCAAACAAGCTCATCCGGACTTTTATGGGAAGCGCGACCTACGCCTACCCCCAGGCCTTCACCAAAGCCAATTCCAAGCTCGGCAAGGTATTCGTGGGAGCGGCCGATTTCAACGGCGACGGCGTTCCCGACCTGGCCGTCGACATGCCTTCGACCAAGACCTACTTTGCCGTCTTTCCGGGCAAGACGGACGGCTCTTTGGCGGACCCCGTCTACGTCGGCACCGGGAAGACCCAGCCCGGCTTCGACCAGGCCGCCGTCCTGGACTTCAACGCCGACGGCAAGCCCGACGTCGTCGGTTTTCAGCAATACGGCGGGCCGCTCCTGTCCTTCCTGAACCTGGGCAACGCCAAGTTCAAGACGAGAAAACTCCAGGACAAGTGCGACTACGACAGCATCGTGACCGGGAATTTCGACTCGGACAAGTACAATGACTTCGTCCTCGGAGAGCTCTATCCCAAGGATATCATCTATTACTTCAAGAGCAAAAAAGACGGGACCTTTATGCCCGCTAAAAAGACCACGCACTCCGCCCTGGGAACCTGTCTCGTCGCCGGCGACCTCAACGGAGACAAGAAGCTCGACCTGGTCGGCGACGGCAATTACTGGAATGACGCCTGGTCGATGATCGGAAACGGAAGCGGCCTCTTCAGCAAGAAAAAAATGCTCAGCGCCAACGCTTCCCTGGGCGGAGGCGGCGTCCTGGCCAAGCTGGGGGGGGACGCCAAGCTCGACCTGGCCACGGGCGAAACGGGCGGTGTCGCCTTATTCTCGGGAAACGGGACCGGGACGTTCGCATCTCAGGGGAGGATGGCCCAGCATCTCCGTTTCGACCGCGAGCTGGGGACCCTCGCCTCGGGCGACGTCAACGGTGACGGACGGCCGGACTTAATGTGCGTCCAATGGGACACGGGCATCAGAGGGGCCGACGAGAGCGACGACATGTCCAACTTCATCTTCTTTCTCAACGGGCAAACGCCCAATACCCTGACCATCTCAAGCCTGGTAACGACCAAGCTCACCTTTGCGGGCTCCCTGATACTCTACGCGGGGAGCGTCCAATTCCAGTCGACGAGCGGAGACCTTAAATTCATCAACATGACCGAAGTCACGGACAACGCCTATATGCATTTCTATGTCACCCTCGATTTCCCTTCCCCTCTCAAGGACTATACCTATCACTGTTTTGCCACGGGCAGCTATTTCCATAAACCCGGACAGACATCGGGGACGGCCTCTTGGGATGTCTCGATCGCCACGACGATCGTCACCAACGCCACTCCGACCGTAACGCTCAAGAATTTCTACCTCTTGGACTATAATCTGGTCCAGAGCAACGGCCTACTCGCGACCGCCCCCCAGCCCGGCCGATCGCTCCGTACGGCCCAGGCCGCCCCCGGCCCGGGCACGGTCCTGCGTTCAGGGCGCGCCGGAACGGCCGTCCTGGTGGGGGTTGAAAGGTGAAAAAGGTTGGCAAGGGGTCGAGCGAGCACTCCCATATGGGGACGGCGAGGCACCAGGCCATGAAGAGGGTCGTCTGAGAGCCGGAGCGGGCACGGTCCGATATGGAAGCTTTAGTCCTCATATCGGGAGCGGAGGCTCGAAGCGAGCAAGATTTTCTCGCTGGGGAAATCGCAGCGTGTCCTCGAATGGCCTGGTCCGAGCCGTCGCGTCCTTCGAACCCCATCGGCTGAGCCTGGCTGGGGAAAGCGAACGCGCCTTCGAGCCATCCTGCCCCGAGCCCTCCCGGCCCGATTGACAAAGCCCGGCGAAAGCGATATCTTCATCATCGTGATGAGGCGGAGAGCCGTTATTCCTGCCGTCCTGGCCGCCTTCTTTCTGCTCGCGGCGGCCGCCCCCCAGGAACGGCCGGCCAAAAAGCCCAAGTGGGATTATATGAGTACCTTCCTATCCCGGAACACGGCGCCGCTCGGCCTCAAGGAGAACCCCCTCCTCAAGAAAATGCTCCGGCAGTCCAGGACCAAGTGGGCCATCCGGTCCGGATTCAGGCACGTCCTGGACTGAGAATCCCGTTTTTTTTTGTCCGCGGGATTCATTTTTTTGAATTGAACGGACGATGAACAAAAGGCTCTTGCTGGTCCTGGTTCCCGTGTTCTTCCTCATCGTCCTGGGCGGCATCAACATCTACCGGAAAATCATCTGGCAGGAGCCGACCGACGGCGTCTCCTGGGAGATGAAGGGCGCGGCCCTGACGGCCGTCAAAGTCGAGGAGGGGAGCCCCGCCTTTCTGGCCGGCATCAAGAAAGGGGACACCCTCTATTCCATCAACCAGGCGCCGGTCAAAACCCGGATCGACATCAAGAAAAGCCTGTGGCTGGCCTGGACCGGAAGCCAGAAGCTCATCTACCAGATCAACCGGCAGGGCGAGCTTATCTACCCGTCGTTTTTCTCGACGGCCCAAGGCTCCGATCTGATCTATTTCTATTTGGCCCTGATCGGGCTGACGACCCTGGTCATCGGGCTCGTCGTCTTCCTGAACTCGCGGCGCCAGTTCACCCTGGCCTTCATCTATTTCTACCTTCTTTGCATGGCCTTCTATTCCTTCTATATCTTCTCTCCGACCGGCGACCTGGACGTTCTGGACAGCATGTTCTACTGGCTCGACAAGATCGCTTTCCTCCTCTTCCCTCCCCTCCTGCTCCACTTTTTCCTCATCTTCCCGCAACGGAAGCAATTCGTCAAAAACAAGCCGTTGACGATATTCGGAATCTATGCGCCCGGCTTCATCCTCATATTGGCCCACATCGCCCTGCACCTCATTCCCCAAGGCGGGAAGACGGACGCTTGGGCCATCGCTTTTCACGATACTCTTGAGAAGCTGAGCCTCTACCTCTTCACGCTGTTCATGATCACCGCCTTGGTCACGATCGGCCACAGCGCCCTGAAACCGCCCAACCTCATCGTCAAGAAACAGCTCAAGGGGGTCGCCTTCGGGCTCGGCGTCGCCATCATCCCCTTCTCCGTCTTCTACGTCGTCCCCATTCTCGTCGGCCTGGCCCCGTCCAAGGCCGGCGAGCTGTCCGTCATCCTCCAGGCCCTCATTCCGCTGACGTTCGCCTACTCGATCTCCCGCTACCGGCTCATGGACTTCGAGGTCCTTCTCAAGAAGGCGGCGACCCTCCTCTTCTCCTACGTCGTCATCGCCAGCGTCTATTTCATCGTCAGCGCCCAGACCCGGTTCTTCAGCGAGTACAGGCTCAACGCCCTCATCCTGGGGATCCTGGCCATCCTGCTCGGGGCGACGCTGTTCTCGCCCCTCAAAAAGCTGTTCCAGTCTCTTCTCGACCGGGTCATCTACCGCCAAAGCTACGCGTACCGGAGGACGCTCCTGTCCATCTCCAAGGAGTTGAGCCGGGAGCGGAACCTGGAGCGGCTGTCCGACTCCTTGCTCGAACTGATCGCCAACGCCCTTTCCCTCCGGTCGATCGCCCTCCTGCTCCCTTCCGCCGATGACCTTTCCCTTCTCCATGTCTTCCGGGGCCGCGGCGAGATCCCGGCCAACCTCCGCGAGATCCGGCTCGACCCCGCCCTGGAGATCATGCTCCGCGAGCGGGACTTCCTGTCCTTTTACCCGCTGGCCGAGCGGCGCGAGTTCCAGAAGAGGTTCGAAGCGCTCTCGACGCGCGGCTTCTTCCACGTCCTCCCCCTCCGGGTCGAGAACAAGCTCATCGGATGCCTGGGCATGGGGAAGAAAGAGGACGACACCTACCTGACGAGCGAGGACTGGGATCTCCTGACGACGATCTCCTCCTCGGTCGCCCTCGCCCTCGAGAACGCCACCCTTTACAACCAGGCCAGCGTCCGGACCCTCGAGCTCGTGCGTCTCAAAGACTACAGCGAAAACATCATCGAGAGCCTGACGGTCGGGGTCGCCGTCCTCGACCAGGCCGGCCGGATCATCGGCTGGAACCGGGTCCTCGAGAACATCTTCGCCCGGAAGAAGGAGGCGGTCCTGAATCGGACCCTGTTCGAGGTCCTGGGCGAACGGACCTTCTCGGCCCTGTTCCCCTCCGACACCCAGCAGGATTTCCGCCTCCTGAGCGAAATCTCAATCGACATGCCGGACGGCGAGAAGAGGATTTTCGACATCGCCCGCACCCCCCTTTTCGACAACCTGATGACTCCCTACGGGACGATCATCGTCTTCGAAGACACGACCGAGAAGATCCGCCTCCAGCAGCAATTGCTGACGTCGGAAAAGCTCGCCTCGATCGGACTCCTCTCGGCCGGCGTCGCCCATGAAATCAACACGCCCCTGACCGGGATCTCGAGCTACGTCCAGATGCTCCAGAAAAAGCTGACCGACAAACACTACACCCAGATCCTGGGGAAGATCGAATTCCAGACGGAGCGGGTCAACCGGATCATCAAGAACCTCCTCAGTTTCGCCCGCAATCCCTCGACGACCGCCTTCCACCGGGTCGACCTCAAGGAGAGCATCTACGAGATCATTTCCCTGATCGACTATAAGCTCAAGACCATGAACATCGCCCTCGAGCTCGAGCTGGCCCCCCTCCGTCCGCTCTGGGCCCAGGGCGAGCGGCTCCAGCAGGTTTTCATCAACATCATCCTCAACGCCCTCGACGCCATGCCCGGCGGCGGAACCCTCCGAATCGTCCTCGCCGAAGCGGGGGGGGAAGCCGTCGTCAAAATCAAGGATTCCGGGTCCGGCATCCAGCCCCAGCATCTCCCCCACATCTTCGACCCTTTTTTCACGACCAAGGGCATCGGCAAAGGGACGGGCCTCGGCCTTTCGATCAGTTATGCTATAATCAACGAGCATGAAGGACGGATCAGCGTCGAAAGCGAGGCCGGGAAGGGAACCTGCTTCTCCATCTTCCTCCCCCTCGACCTGGACCGAAGGCCGCCCCGCCCGGCCCGGAGCGCGGACGAATAGACCATGAGCGGCAAGGGACGGATCCACATCATCGACGACGAGCCCGTCATCCAGGACGTCCTGGGCCAGTTCCTGTCCTCCGAAAGCTACGAGGTCGAGATCTCGGCGAACGGGGCCGAGGCCTTGGCCAAGCACGACGGAGGCGGCTTCGACCTCGTCCTGCTCGACCTCCTCATGCCCGGGATGGACGGCCTCGAGGTCCTCCGCGAGCTCCGCAAAGTCGACCCGTGGGTCGTCGTCGTCATCCTCACGGCCTATGCCTCGGTCGAATCGGCCATCTCGGCCATGAAGAGCGGGGCCTACGACTACATCCAAAAACAGTTCAAGCACGACGAACTCCTCCTGACCATCCAGCGCGGCCTCGACCATAAGCGCTTGGTCGAAGAAAATCTCAGGCTCAAGGACGAGCTCAAGCGCAA
>JALHUR010000479.1 GCA_022867325.1 Candidatus Aminicenantota bacterium
CGAGGCCCGGCGCCTCGTCCGCCTCTTCAAGGGCGAACTCAAGCGGCTCTTAATCGGCCCATAGAAACGGGTCCTGTCACGGCACACCCCCACCGTCCTCACGAGACTCATTCTGATCAACGCTCAGGGGTTGTTCTGGGCACTAACCGTTGCGGGCGGTGGGGGGCCCCCAGCCGCGCCACCCGTTTCTAACGTTTTCTTCTATCTCTTTTGAGCCGCTTCGGCGATCTTCCGGATCGGCTCAACGACCATGAGCTCGAGCTCGTAGGGGGCCTTTTCAAGGGCTTGGAAGAGCGCCGCCTTTTCCTCGAGCCATCCATTGGGAAGAGGCTGACCGGACTCGAGGCTCTGGAGCGCGGTCAGGCCCGCGTCGGCGAGCGCGGCCAGCCGCTCGGAGAGAGGCAGGACCTCGGCCAGAAGCGCCGAATTTGCGGCCAGGGCCTTGATGCTCTCATGGTTCGCCTTCCAGGTCATGAGCCGATGGCGGATCTCGCGCCGGTTCCTGGAGAAGGCCGGAGCGTCCGACAGCATCCCGTCCACCATGCCCGCGAAGGCCCGGACCGCGAAGCTCTCGGGCCGCGCGGCGTCCGCCATCCGATTCAGGGGCGTTGTCTGGGAATATTCGCGGGAATCGTGCCGGCTGTAGCCGCGGAGCGGCTCGACGAAGTCGGCCAGCAACTTGACGGCTTCGATCGCTCCTTCCTTTCCCGCCAGCCTCTCGAGCATCTTCGGGTAGGACAAATTGTGGGTTGCGCCGGTCCAGTCGAGCCGGCTATTCATGATCTCGAGCCGTCGGTACATATCGGCGACGTCCTTTGTCTCTTGCGGTGACCAGAACCGTTCGGCGATGGCGGCCATCCGGGGCCAGATCCGGCTATCCACGGTCTCGGGGTTGATGAGCTCGGCCCACATGCAGGCCTCGCCGCCCAGGATGAGCGCTTTTTCGGCCTCGGAGAGCGAAGCGGCCTCCTTCTCGAGGGGATCGACCGCGTAGTGGGCGGCCGCGCTATACATGAGGTCGATGTAGTATCCGTTGGAGAGGATCCCCGCGAACCCCTGTTTGGCCGCCCGGGCCAGAGACTCCTGGCCGCGCCAGCTCTGGACGACGGTGTCCCGGGGAAGGTCTTCGTGAAGGATTTCATCCCAGCCCACCATTCGCTTGCCGTTTTTCTTGAGGATGACCTGGATCCGCTTGTTGAAATAGGCCTGAAGGTCCTCGTTGGTCTTCATCCCATGCGCGGTTTTGAAAGCCTTGATCGAAGGGCTTTCTTCCCACTGGTGGCCTTCGACCTCGTCGCCGCCGATGTGAAACAAGGGATCGGGGAAAAGCCGGGCCATCTCGCCGATGAATCCGTCCAGGAACTTGAAGGTCTCCTCCCGGGTCGGGTCCATGGTCGGCTTGAAGACTCCGTAATGCCGCTCGATCTCGTAGGGGCCGGGGGCCGAGGCGAGCTCGGGGTAGCCGACGAACCAGGCCGTCGAGTGGCCGGGCATGTCGAACTCGGGGATGACCCGGATGCCGCGATCGCGGGCGTAGTCGATGATGGCGCGAATTTCCTCCTGGGTGTAATAGAGGCCGTCCGATCCCATTCCGTGGAGGCGCGGATATTTTTTGGATTCGACCCGGAATCCCTGGTCCTCGGACAGATGCCAGTGGAGGACGTTGAGCTTGACGGCGGCCATGGCATCGAGGTTTCGCTTGATGACCTCGGCCGGGATCCAGTGGCGGCAGACGTCGATCAGGAGCCCGCGCCAGCGGAAGCGGGGCGCGTCCTTGATGTCGACTTCCGGGAAGTGGACTCCGTCCGGGCCGAGGGCGAGGAGCTGCTGGAGGGTCTCGAGGCCGCGCAGGATGCCGAGCGGATTCGGGGCGCGCAGGACGGCGCGGGAGGCGTCGATCGTAAGAACGTAGCTTTCATCCTCCTCGAAGGTCTGGACGGGCAGGCCGGCCGCGCCGCAGTCGATTTGGAGGAAGGCCTGGGACGGGTCGGCCGCTGCGGCGATCGCGAGCGGGATGCCGGTCCGGGCGGCGATCCGGTCGGCCGCGCGGCGGACGGCCCGCTCGAGCCGCGGATCCTTGTATCCGGTGAAGGCGAAGCTGAATTCGGGCTTCAGCGCCAGCCATCCCGTGCCCAGGACGATATTGGCGGGAAGGGGCATCAGGTCGAGGGAGGCTTGGGTCGGCGCGGCGGATAGGCCCGGAGCCGACAGGACCGCGCAGAAAACGGCCGCGAGAAGAGCGCATCGGACTCTATTTCTATGCATCATGGACATCCTCCTTGCCCGCCTATTATAGGGGAAAAGCGGCGATCATCCAATTTTTTGAAAAAGGTGACGCTCAACTGTGTCCCCGTTTAGATCCGTTGCGAGAAGAACAAATCGGGGACACAATTAAGCGTCACCGTTTGAGCTGGGGTATAATGACTGGTGCCGTGCGCCATTTCCAGGGAGGAAGGCCATGATCCATAAGAATCGTCTCAGGACTTTGTTGATATGTCTCGTCCTTTTGATTTCGGGCCGAACCGCAAGCCTTGCCGCGGAGCAAGCGGCTTCATCGGAAAAGGAAAACGACCCGCTCGTCCTCCGCAAACTCGAATGGTTCCAGGACCTCAAGTTCGGGCTCATGATGCACTGGGGGCCTTACAGCCAGTGGGGCGTCGTCGAATCCTGGACCCTCTGCTCCGAGGACGAGCCCTGGTGCCGCCGGTCCCTCCCCGACTATTGCGAGTACAAGCGTCGCTATGAGGCCCTCCCCAAGACCTTCAACCCGGTGAAGTTCGCGCCGGAGCGTTGGGCCGAAGCGGCCGCCCGGGCCGGCATGCGCTACGTCGTCTTCACGACCAAACACCACGATGGCTTCTGCATGTTCGACACCAAGCAGACCGACTACAAGATCACGTCCGCCGATTGTCCCTTTCACGTTAATCCCAAGGCCGACGTGATCAAGGCCGTTTTCGACGCTTTCCGCGCCAAGGGATTCGGCGTCGGCGCTTACTTCTCCAAGCCCGATTGGCATTCGCCCGATTACTGGGCGCCCGAATGGGCGACCCCGAACAGGAACGTCAACTACCGGATCGACCGCTACCCCGATCGTTGGGAAAAGTTCAAGACGTTCACTTTCAACGAGATCGAGGAGTTGATGTCCGGCTACGGACCCATCGACATCCTCTGGCTCGACGGCGGTTGGGTGAGCCCGGCCAACGGCCAGGACATCGGGATGGCCGGGATCGCAGCCATGGCCCGCGGCCGCCGGCCCGGGCTCATCATCGCCGACCGGACCGTGGGCGGCCGCTTCGAAAACTATAAAACACCCGAGCAGGAGATTCCCGAAAAGCCGCTCGACGGGCCCTGGGAGACCTGCATGACCATGGCGACCCAATGGTCCTACCGGGCCGACGACGTCTATAAACCCGCCCGCGATCTCATCCGGATGCTGGTCGAGGTCGTGGCCAAGGGCGGCAATTACCTCCTCAACATCGGACCCAGTCCCGAGGGCGAGCTTCCCCCCGAGTCCCTGAAAAGGCTCGCCGAGATCGGAGCCTGGATGAAGATCAACGGTGAGGCTATCTACGGGACAAGGCCCATCCCTCCCTACGGGGAGGCCAAGATCCGATACACGTCGCGCCCGGCGCGCCCCGACGGAACCGTATACGCCATCTACCTCGCGGACCCGGATGAGCCGTCTCCTCCGGATAAAATCATGCTCTATTCCCTGAGCCCGAGGAAAGGGTCGGCGGTCGCCCTCCTGGGATGCGGCGATTCCGTCCGCTGGGAGAAAGCCGGAAAAGGGACTCTACTCTATCTGCCGGAATCAGCCCTCAAGAATCCCCCTTGCCGTCACGCCTGGACTTTTAAGCTTATTAAAGGATAGAGCCATGCGCTTTCATGCCCGAATGGAAAGGGTCTCCGTCACCGTAATCTGCATCGCATTATTTGCGTTGAAACCCGGCCCGACGGCCATCGGGGCGGACGTGGCGCGGCCATGGCTCAAGGGCTATCTCCGGACGCTTTCCGGCGAACGGATCGGCTACCACTCCCCCTACCCCGAAGTCGGCGATGCCATCCTGGTCAGGGCGACCGACGGGAATTCGGCCATGGCTTGGGAGACCGAACCTGTCCCGGCCGGATATAAGCCCGGCTCAGCGACCTTCTTGTGGATGGCCGGGATCGCGACCCGCAAGGGCGGACACCGCTTCTTCCTGTCCGTGGACGGAGAGCCGCTCTTGACCTTCCGGAGCGCCGCCGACCCGTCTCAAAGGACATGGACCGTTAAAGGAGAGCGCGGAGTCTCGCTCTCGTTCCGGACGACGATGGTCGCCGCCTTCGAGGAGCTGTTCGGGTTCATGACCCTCAACGTGCCCGGCTCTCTCCTCAAGGAAAGACGGCCGCTCCGAATCGAGGTCAAAGGCGAGCCGGGCGGAAGCAGAGACTGGTGCATGGTCTTCGAGCACCCGCTCGTTTCCGGCGTCAAGGCCCGTTCCGAGCAGGTTCTCGTCAAGAAAAACGGGCGCCCGATTCAGCTCATCGGCGTCGAGGTCAGCCAAGCCGGGCCGCCCGGCCGGGCCGTCCTATCGTTGGGCGCCGTCACCGAACGCGTCCGGATCGAGACGGGATACAACGTCTTTTATCTCCCCGCCGAGGCCGTCGCCGCCGAGACGGACGTTCCGCTGACCGTGGATTTCGGCCGGGGGAAAACGCAGCGCGCGACGGTCCGTCTGAATCCCGTCGCAAGGAGAGAGCTCTACCTCCTCCCCCACTCCCATGTCGATATCGGCTATTCCGACCTCCAGCGCGTCGTCGAGAAGAAGCACTGGTCCTACTACGAACAGGCCATCGAGCTGGCCCGGAAGTCGGACGATTATCCGCCCGGCTCCCGCTTCCAGTGGAACGTCGAGGAGCTCTGGGCCGTCGAGAGCTACCTCAAGCAGGCGTCTCCTGAAAAGCGGGCCGCCTTCATCGAAGCCGTCCGCAAAGGCTGGATCGGGCTCCAGGCCATGTACTCCAACGAGATGACCGGCCTCTGCCATCCCGAAGAGCTCCTCCATCTCACCGCCTTCGCCCGGAAGATGGGCAAGGACTGCGGCGTTCCGGTCACGACGGCCATGATCACGGACATCCCCGGCCAGAGTTGGACGGTCGTCCCCGCTTTCGCCCAAGCCGGAGTCCGGTATTTTTCGAGCGGCCCCAATTACATGCCCCGGCTCCCGGACGGCGGCGACCGGATCGGCGGCACTCTCAAGACCTGGGGGGACCGTCCTTTCTACTGGGTTTCGCCCTCGGGGGAGGAGAAGCTCTTGTTCTGGATGGCGGGGCGCGGCTATTCCTGGTTCCACGGCTTCCACATGGGAAACATCGCGCGGGCGCCGAAGCGCGGCATTTTCGACTACTTGTTCGAGCTCGCCGATAGAGGCTATCCTTACTCCATCGTCCAGGTCCGCTACACGGTCGGCGGCGACAACGGCCCTCCCGACCCCGAGCTTTCCGATTTCGTGCGGCGCTGGAACGAGGAATACGATTCGCCCAAGCTCGTCATCGCCACCGCCCAGGACATGTTCGCCGAGCTCGAGAAACGCCACGGCGACATCATCCCGGCCGTCCGGGGCGACTTCACGGGATACTGGGAGGACGGAGCCGCATCGTCGGCCCACGAGGCAGCCCTCAACCGGCGGAGCGCCGAGCGGCTCCTTCAGGCCGAAACGCTCTGGTCGCTCCTCGATCCCCAGAGCTTTCCCCGCGCGGAATTCGCCGAGGCCTGGCGCCAGGTTGTTCTCTTCGACGAGCACACCTGGGGGGCCGCCGATTCCGTGTCCGACCCGGACGGGGCCAACGCCCGGGAGCAGTGGGAGTATAAAAAAGCGTTTGCCCTCGAAGCCGATAAGAGGTCAAGGGAGTTAGCCGCCTCCGCGCTCGCCGCCCGCAAACCCGCCGGCGCCGAAGGAGGGCGGCTTGCGCTCGACATCATCAATACCCTGAGCTGGCCGAGGACCGACCTGGTGACCGTTCCGGCCGGCATCAAGCGTCCCGGCGATCTCGTCAAGGACGGCCAAGGGAACCCAGTGCCGAGCCAGCGGCTCGGCTCGGGCGACCTCGTTTTCCAGGCAGCAGACGTCCCCGGCCTCGGGGCGAAACGATATTTTGTCGAAGATGGAACGCCCCATATCGCGGGACGGGCAACGTCCGCGAATGGCCGTCTCGAGAACGGGGCGGTCTCCGTCGCCGTCGACCCCGGCAGCGGCGCGATTAAAAGCATTAAATGGAAAGCCGGCCGAGAGCTGGAGCTTGTGGACGCTTCCGCATCCTTCGGTCTCGACGCTTATTTTTACGTTCCCGGGAGCGACCCGGCCAAGGCGCAGGGCTCGGCGAACGCCAAGCTGCGCGTCGGCGAATCCGGGCCGCTCGTCGCTTCGCTCATTATTGAATCGGACGCGCCGGGGACAAAGGGGCTCGTTCGGGAATACATCCTCCGCGACGGTTCGGCGCGCATCGAAATCCGGAACCGCCTCGATAAGCTCAAAGTCCGCGACAAGGAGAGCGTTCATTTCGGGTTCCCGCTCGACGTACCGGGCGGGACGACGCGGATCGGCCTGGGCTGGGCCGAGGTCCGCCCCGAGGCCGACCAAATTCCAGGATCCTGCAAAGACTTCTTCTGCGTCCACGACTCGATCGACGTCTCGAACGCGGATTTCGGCGTCGCCTGGATCAGCCTGGATGCTCCGCTGGCCGAGATCGGGCGGATGACGGACGAAACTCGGGGAGCGGGCGGGACGCGGCCCTGGCGGAAAATGATCGAGCCCTCGCGGACGATCTACTCCTACGCCATGAATAACTACTGGCACACGAATTATAAGGCCGACCAGGAAGGCCCGGTCGAGCTCCGCTACGCCCTCATCCCCCACCCCGGCTTCGAGCGGGCCGCGGTCAAGAAGCTGAGCCTCGAATGCGTCCGGCCTCTTGTCGCTTCTCCTTGCGGGGAAGGCCTGCCTCTCCCCGCGCCGCCGTTCGAGCTGACATCGCCCGGGATCATCGTGAGCTCGCTTCGCCCGACGCCCGACGGGACGGGTTGGGTAGCGCGACTGTATAACGCATCGGGACGGCCGCAGAAATTCGAGGTCCGGGGTGCAGCTTCGGCCGTATCCGCGATTTTCATCTGCGATATCGACGGAAACCGCCTCCGCCCGCTCAGCGGCCCGCTCTCGCTCCCCGGCTACGGAATCGTGACGGTGCGCCTCGACCGCTGAAAATCGGCGAAGCCGCCCGCCCGGCCGCTAGCCTTTGGCCTTAAGCTCGAATTCATTCAAGAAGTCGTGCGCCGAGAGCATCTGCACGACTCCGGATGATTTCCGGCGGCGGAGATCATGGACGACTTGGTATAACTTAGCCTGGGGCACGCGGGCGCCAAAACGGAACAAGGGCGGGGAGAAGCTGTCATCTCCCGCCTTGACCTCGACCATCAGGGTCGGCTTCCCGTCCACGATCGTCAAGAAATCCACTTCGTTCTTTTCCTTGTCCCTGAGATAGTGAAGCGCCACCCGGCTCCCTGTCGTATCTTCGAGCAGATGAAGGTCGCGGAGCAGGGCCAGGGCGACCGTATTCTCCAACTTGGCTCCGATGGTCCCATCCACGGCTCCCGTGTCGTAGAAATAGTACTTCGGCTCCTTCAAAAGACTTCGGCTGATATTCCGGTGATAGGGTCTAACGGCAAAGACGACGCACAGGTTCTCCAGGATCTGAATCCAATGTTTGACCGTGTGAATGGAGACGTGCAGGTCCTCGGCCAACGCGTTGAAGGACGTGGTCCACCCGACCCGGCTTCGCAAGAGATCGATCAGGATTTCGATCGACTTGATGTCCCTCACTTTTTCGAGGTCAAGCAGGTCCTCACGGATAATAGTATCGACATGCGTCCGCCGCCAACGCTTGGCCGCGATCTCGTCCTTCCTCAAGTACGGCTCGGGAAATCCGCCGAACTTCAACAGCCTATCCAGGGCTTCCCGGGGCGTTTCCCCAAGGACGTCGCAAATCTCCTTGACCGTCAAGGGATGCAGACGGAAGGCGTAAAAGCGGCCCGCGAGCGAATCGCCCCCTCTACGCAAGGCCTCCAAACGAGCGGATCCGGTGATCAGAATTCCCGGGGGAATGCCCCCGGTATCGTAGATTCCTTTGATCCAGGATTTCCAGTTCTTCATTTTATGGAGTTCGTCGAATATTAAAAGATCCGTCTTCGTGTCCCATTCCTGCCGTTTTATGATCTTTCTGTCCTCCGAGGAATCAAAATTCAGATAGACAAATGATGGTACCAGCTGCCTGGAAAGCGTTGTTTTCCCCACCTGCCGGGGACCGAAAAGGATTACGATCTTTTCTTTAATATCCTTGCGGAGCGGCTCATCGAGGTATCGTCGCATGTGACTATTATGAACCGTTATTCAGAAAAGTCAAGACTTTTATGAAGTTCGCTTCATTTTGGTCAAATCATCGACTCCCCGGCCTGAAGGCCGGGGAGCCGATGATTTGACTGCGGCAATCCCCGCTACGGTTTCAGCCGGATCAGGTGTCCCGACTGCAGGGAGGA
>JALHUR010000480.1 GCA_022867325.1 Candidatus Aminicenantota bacterium
CAAAACCGTGATACAGTCACAGTCAGGTCAGCTGAATCGTCAGCCCGCGGATTTTCCCCAGCGAGGAAAATCCGCTTTGTCCTCGGCTCGCTCCCCTCTTCGAGGAACCAAGCCCGCTCGCCTCCGGATGGCTTCCTCCTCAGCTGGCCTGACTGCTCATGAAACTCTCACTGAAACGTAGATGCTTACCCGGGACGAAGAGTTCTTGAAAAAGGCCGGACCTCTGAGTATAGTTAGGGCTGCGATGACGGACGACCGATCCCGGACCCCGATGATGGAGCAGTACCTCCGGATCAAACGGGCCCATCCGGGAGCGCTCCTTTTTTACCGGCTGGGCGATTTCTACGAGATGTTCTACGATGACGCCAAGACGGCGGCGCCCCTTCTCGAGATCGCCCTGACCTCCCGCCAGAAGATCCCCATGTGCGGCGTCCCCCACCACGCCGTCGACGCCTACCTGGCCAAGCTCCTCCGGCTGGGCTACAAGGTCGCCGTCTGCGAGCAGCTCGAGGATCCGCGCCTGGCCAAGGGCGTCGTCCAGCGCGACGTCGTTAAAATCCTGACGCCCGGAACGGCGCTCGAGGTCGAGCTGGAGAGCGCCAAAACGCCGGCCTTTATCGCAGGGCTCGTCCTCAGGAAGGAAGGATGGGGGCTGGCCCTCCTCGACTTGGGCGCGGGCCGGATCCGGACCTTCACGGGCGGTCCCGACCCCAAGGCCCTCATCGACGAATTGTACAAGACCTCGCCCAAGGAGGTTGTCGTCCCCCGGGAAGAGGAAGCCCAGGCGGCCGAATTCCTGTCCCGCTCGAACCTGGCCGATATCACCCGGAGTCCGGTCGATGATTGGACCTTCGACACGATCCCGGCCCGGGAGCTTCTTCTCCGGCATTTTAAAGTTCCCTCGCTGGCCGGGTTCGACCTCGAGGACAAGCCTCTGGCCACGGCGGCGGCGGGAGGCCTGCTTCGGTATCTTAAGGGCGTCCGCAAGGACTCCCTGGAGCTCGTCCACGCCATCTCCTTTCAGGCGTCGGACGCGGCCATGGTCCTCGACGCGACGGCCGTCAAAAACCTCGAGCTGGTCCGGAATCTCCGCGACGGCCGTGTCAAGGATTCCCTGCTCGGCGTCATCGACATGACGGTCTCGCCGATGGGCGGCCGCCTCCTCCGGGATTGGCTCCTGCAGCCCCTCCTCGACGTCTCCGCGATCGCGGAGCGGCTCGACGCCGTCGAGGACATGCTGGAAAGAACCATCGAACGGCAGGAGCTTCGGTCGACGCTCAAGGGCGTCTTCGACCTCGAACGGCTGTCGGGACGGATCTCGCTGGCGGCCGGCCATCCCCGCGACCTGGTGGCCCTCAAGAAATCGCTGGCCGCTTGCCCCCGCCTCCGGGGTCTTCTCGATCCGTTCCGATCGTCCACCATCGAGGGGATCAAGGACGGCTGGGACTCCGGCGCGGATATCGCCGACCTCATCGACCGGGCCGTCCTCGAGGAACCGGCCGTCCTCCTGACCGAAGGGGGAATCATCAAGGACGGCTACAACGCCGAGCTCGACGAACTGCGGGCCGTCAGCCGGTCCGGGAAAGGATTCATCGCCGGGATCGAGCGGCGGGAGAGGGAGAGAACCGGAATCGGATCCCTCAAGGTCCGATTCAACAGGGTCTTCGGCTACTTCATCGAAGTCACCAAGCCCAACCTCCCCCAGGTTCCGGCCGATTACATCCGCAAGCAAACCCTCGTCAACGCCGAGCGGTTTCTGACCCCTGAGCTCAAAGACTACGAGGAGAAAGTCCTTCATGCCGAAGAACGGATCGGCGAGCTCGAATACCGCCTGTTCGGCGAGGTCCGGGCCCGGATCGCCCGAGAGACGGAGAGGATCCACCGGATCGCGGCCGCCCTGGCCTCGCTCGACGTGCTGGCCGGGCTGGCCGAGCTGGCCGCCCAGCGCGGTTTCCGCCGGCCCCGCGTCGACGGCGAGGATCGAATCCGGATCAAGGACGGCCGTCACCCCGTCGTCGAAGTCAGCCAGGCCGAGCCGTTCATCCCCAACGACACCCTCCTCGACCGGAGCGAGAACCAGATCCTGATCGTGACCGGTCCCAACATGGGGGGCAAGTCGACCTATCTCCGCCAGGTCGCCCTGATCACGATTTTAGCCCAGATCGGCTCCTTCGTCCCGGCCGCCGAGGCCGACATCGGCGTCGTCGACCGGATCTTCACCCGGATCGGCGCCATGGACTTCCTGAGCGTCGGACAGTCGACCTTCATGGTCGAGATGATCGAAACGGCCGCCATTCTGAACAGCGCGACGCCGCGGAGCCTCATTCTCCTCGATGAGATCGGACGAGGGACAAGCACCTTCGACGGCTTGAGCATCGCCTGGGCCGTCGCCGAGTTTCTCCACGAGCGCGAAGAGGTCCGGGCCAAGACGCTGTTCGCGACCCATTACCACGAGCTGACCGAGCTTGCCCTGACCCATCCCCGGATCCGGAACCACCACGTCGCCGTCAAGGAGTGGAAGGAAGACGTTGTTTTCCTTCGCAAGATCGTGCCCGGTCCCTCCGACCGCAGCTACGGCATCCACGTCGCCAAGCTCGCCGGCATTCCCCGGGCCGTGATCGAACGGGCCCGCGAGATCCTGTTCAACCTCGAGAAGCAGGAACTCGACGCGGCCGGCCGGCCCCGGCTCGCCTCCCATGCGGTCCCGGTCGGCGACAAGTCCCAGCTCCTCCTGTTCGACGAGGACCGCGACCTGGCGCTCCTCGAGGCTATTCGCGGCGAGCTCGGCGTCTGCGACCTCGCTCAACTGACCCCCCTCGGGGCCCTCGAATTCCTCTACAATCTCCAGGCCACGCTGAAAAAATAAATCGGGCTAAAAGTGGTCGGAGTCGTCTTCGATGTCGAGGCCTTCCTCTTTCTTTTCTTCCTCGTCCTCTTCGTAGCCTTCCTCTTCGAAGGGGGCGGCGCCGTCGTCTTCGAGTTGCTTCTCGATCGCGATCTCGAACTCTTCGCGGTCGTCGTAACGGCGGAGATAATTCGAGGAGGAGTCGCTATAATAGAGCTCCAGGAAGTCGTCCTCGATGACGCAGAA
>JALHUR010000481.1 GCA_022867325.1 Candidatus Aminicenantota bacterium
CATGCTCCCCTGTCGCTTAAGAAGGGCGACCTGGTTTCCATGGGAGAGACCTACAAAGGGCCGGAGAACTGACCGGAATGGATCTGGTGCGTTTCCGCCGGGAACATAGGGGCGTGGGTCCCCCTCCAAGTTGACTCCAAGACCCTTTGTTGATATATATCAAATCATCATCGGGCAGGGATTTTCTTGAGCGCTGAAATGGGCGACGTATCTTCCATCGGCGGATTCTTCTCGCGATTGCGCAAAAAGCGAATCCCCGAGATCCTGGCCGGGTTCGTCGGCGGCGGCTGGTTGATCCTCGAATTCGTCCACTGGATCCTCATCGATCACTACCATTTCCCAGAGAACACCCTGGACATCGCGTTCATCACTCTTCTCTGCGCCCTCTCCTGCACCCTGACCTGGCGCGTCTTCGGCGGCGCGGAGAAAAGACAAAGAAAGTTCAAGATCGAATTCGTGCTCATCCCCGTCCTTATCCTTGTCACAGCATTCTTCGATATCCGGCTCGTCCGGCAAGCCGCGCGCCTTGAAAAACCGTCGCTTGGGGACGCCGGCAGGACGCCGCCGGGGAATGCCGGGCTGAAAATCAACCCGAAGCGCGTCGTCGTCGCGCCCTTTGAGAACAAGACCGGCGACCCATCGCTCGACCTCATCGGGAGCATCGCCGCCGACTGGCTTACCCAGGGCATCTCGCGGATTAGCGTCCTCGAGGTATCGCCGCAAGGCGCGCCGGCCGCTTCCGGCGAACCGGATAAAGACAAATCAGGATCCGGATCGGGCCCGATCGATCTGAAGGCGCTATCCGAGGAGACCGGAGCGGGGACGGTGATCACAGGTTCATACTATCTTTCCGGCGAGGACCTCGAATTCCAATTCCAGATCACAGATGTCCTCAATTCAAGACTCCTCCTGGCCATGACGGGGATCAAAGGGAAGCTAAGTTCACGAATGGAAACGATCGACGTTCTTCGCCGGCGGATCATGGGCGCCATGGCCCAACTCTTTGATTCCGGCGCGACGGCTGCTGCCGGCGAAACCCCGCCGCTCTACGATGCCTATCAGGAATTCCTACTTGGCGTAGCGCTCTTCGGCAAGGATTATGCCGAGGCCGAACGCCATTTTATCCGCGCGAACGAGATTGATCCTGGTTTTCTGTGGCCGATGTTCTGGGTAGCGACCGGCTACGGAAATCAGGGTGAATACGCCAAAGCCGACGTGATCGTCCGTCGGCTCAATCAGGACCGCGAAAGATTCACCCCATATGGACGTCATCTTTTGGATTGGTTTAAGGCCGACGTCCAGGGGCGATACGAGGATTCCCTTCGATCCGCCCAGGAAGCCGTGCGGCTTGCTCCATGGAGCACGACGATAAAATACCTCGTCGGCGATGAGGCCATCTATGCCAACCGTCCCCGGGTTACCATTGACACATATCTGACCTTTTCCCAGGACGAGAAAGAAGACTGGTACCGGCTACCCACCGGGCACTGGTTCATCGGGAATCTGGCCAGGGCTTATCATATGCTCGGCCAATACGATAAGGAGCTTGAAGAGGTCCGCGAAGCTCAAAAATATTTTCGCGATAACCTGGACGTCAAGGCCGATGAAGTCCGGGCCCTGGCCGCACTGGGGAAGACCGACGAGATCGCCGACGCCGTCGAGGAAAGCCTGGCGTCGGCCTCGACGGCAGGGACCACCGGTAACGTCATGCTCGAGGCGGCCGCCGAGCTTCGCGCCCACGGGATGAAGGACCGGTCGCGGGCATACGCGCAGAAAGCCGTTCAATGGTATGGGGACAAGGCGGCCGGGGACGCCGCGAGCGAGGCGAGGCTTAATGATCTCGCCGGAGCATTGTACGCGACCGAACGGTGGGAAGAGGCCCGGACGATCTTCAACGAGTTGTGCTCGAAAAAACCGGAGAATCCGGATTATCTGGGCCGGCTTGGAACGCTGGCCGCCAGGCTCGGAGACCGGGCAGAAGCCCAGCGGATCTCGGAGAAGCTCAAGGCCTTCAACAGGCCGTTTCTCTTCGGCAGCCCTCCTTTCTTCCGCGCTTGCGTCGCGTCGATCCTCGGCGAGCGCGACCAGGCGATATCGTTGCTCAGGGAAGCGTTTGCGCAAGGACTCCGCTTCGACGTTTCGATCCATCGCGATCTGGACTTCGAACCGCTGTGGGATTATGCGCCATTCAAAGAACTCATCAAGCCGAAGACCTGACGCGGAAAAGCGCGGTATTATGTGAATATGATCTGCCCGCCCGCGGCCATCTCGTAGAAACCGCCGACGGTGATGATGGATTCGACCTGGGGGCAGAAGTCCTCTTTTTTCAGCTTGAACATGTCCACAGTCGCCTTGCAGGCGTAGAGCTTGCCGCCGGCGTCGGCGATCATCTCGATGTATTCGGGCACGGGCGGGAAGCCAAGCTTGTCCATGGTCTTCAGCATCATGGCCGTGGCCATGGCCGACATCCCCGGCAGGATGCCGATGAGGGAGGCCATGTGCATCCCGGGGTTGCCGACCGTGGCGACCTTGATCTTCGCCATGCGCTTCTTGATGATCGCATCCATACCGAAGAAGGTGAAGAAGAGGTTGGCCTCGATCCCTTCCATCCGGGCGCCGTTGGCCATGATCAGGCCCGGGTACACATCGATGAGGGAGCCTTTCGAAATGATGATCGATACTTTTTTGATCTTGTCTTCCATGGGTTCCTCCTGAGGTTGGAAATCCGCCGCCGTCAGACGCAACCGACGGGCTTGGCCAGCCCGGCGATCTTCTCGGCCTTCTTGGCCGGGCCGCCGGGGAATAGGTCGTAGAGCTCCTTGGTGCTGACGAGCCCGGTCTTGTTGATCCTCCGGATCGTCGGCACGGCGCCGTTCTCCTTGAACTCCTTCTGAATGTACTCGAGGACCTTCCAGTGGGCAGCCGTCAACTCGCCGATGCCTTCCTCTTTGGCGAGCGCTGCGGCGATGTCCCTCGTCCACTGCGAGAGGTTCGTCATGAAGCCGTCGGCGTCGACGTCGATGGTCGCGTTTCCGATCTGTTTCTGGGGCATAGGACCCCCCTTTGATACGTGGTGTTTATCCCTCAACCTGTCGTGGGAATATCTTTCCCGCCATGCTCATCTTCGCCGGGATGAAGGGGATCTTCCTGGCCTTGAGGAGCATGTGCCAATAGACCCAACGGAAGGCCAGCTTCCCCAGGTGGTTCAGGCGGCTCGGCTTGAGAAGAGGCATGGGGCCGATGACTGGGAAGGGGAAGCGCCCGGGCAGCGGTTCGACATCGTAATTGAAATCGATGAGGATGGCCTTGCGGCCGCCCGTCTCGATGAAGCAGTTGGAATGGCCGTCGAATTCCGCGGCCAGGGGCTCTTTCTTTATAGCCCGGAGGACGTTCTCCGTAAGGAGCTCCGACTGGAAGTGGGCGACCGAGCCGGCTTTGGAGCTCGGCAGGTCGGTCGCGTCACCGATGACGAAGACGTTCTGGTGGGCCTTGGACCGGAGCGTGTGAGGGTCCGTCGGGATGAACCGCAGTTCGTCGTCCATACCCGAACGCTCGATGAGCTCGTCGCCCATGTTCGTGGGAACGGTGACCAGGAGGTCGAAGGGGACCTCGCGGCCGTCGTAGGAGACCAGCTTCTTCCCGGCCGCGTCCACGCGCTCGGCGCTGAAATCCGTGACAAGGCGGATGCCGCGCTCCTCGAGCATCGTCCCGAGCACCTTCGACGCGACAGGCTTGGTGAAGGCCGCCGAAAGCGGGGTCACATACACGATCTCGACCCTGTCCCGCATCTTCCTCCGCTTGAAGCACAAGTCGCTGAGGAAGGCGAATTCCAGGGGGGCCACCGGGCACTTGATGGGCATCTCGTTGACGTGGACGGCGAGCGTCCCACCCGTGAAGCCGGCGAGCTTCTCGGCCAGGGCGACACTGCCGTCGACCGTGTAGAACTCGTGGACCGAGTCCCCCAGGCCGTCGAGCATGCCGGGCGTCTCCGACGGGACGATGGTCGAACCCGTGGCCACGATCAGGACGTCGTAGGGCAGGGAGCGCCCGTCCGCGAGGAGAACCGCATTGGCCTTCGGGTCGATCCGCTCGATCCCGGAGACGACGAACGCGACCTCCGTCGGCAGGAATTCGGACCTCGTCCGGGTGATGTCGTCCCGGTCCTAGATCCCGAAGGGGATGAAGAGCTGTCCGGGCTGATAATAGTGGACGTCATCCCTGTCGACGACGGTGATCGACCACTCGGACCTGTCAAGGCGCCTCACGAAATGATTCGCCATGATCGTGCCGCCGGTGCCGGCGCCCAGAATCAGCAGTTTTTTCGTCATCTTCCTTTTTCCAGTCACAAGTCTCTTGCGAATACCAGCCTCAAGAATATCTTTGAGCCGAGCGGCTTATCAATAATGGCCAAACCCAAATACGAGCGTCCTTTTTAATTCCTATAAATTATATATAATCTATAGTATTCGGTCAAGATTAATTCAGGGACACGATACCCGTTTCCGAATTAATAAAAATGATAAAAAACCAGGCGGGAAAACGGAAATTCGGAAATTGGTATTGTGTCCCCTATTTGAAGACTTCGCTCTTCAGGGTCGCGCGGCGGATACGCTCCTCGACCGGGTGGACCCCGATCCCC
>JALHUR010000482.1 GCA_022867325.1 Candidatus Aminicenantota bacterium
ACCCCGATCACCGCCAACCTGCGGGAGGGCCTCAACGTCCTCCAGTACTTCATCTCGACCCACGGCGCCCGCAAAGGGTTGGCCGACACGGCCCTCAAAACGGCCAACTCGGGCTACCTGACCCGGAAACTTGTCGACGTCTCCCAGGAGGTCATCGTCGACGAGCACGACTGCGGCACCCTCAAGGGCGTCAACGTCACGGCCATCGTCGAGAACGGCGAGATCATCGAGCCCTTCTTCGACCGGGTCGTGGGGCGGACTTCGCTGGAACGGATCGTCCACCCCGACACTCACAAGCCGATCGTCGACACCAACCAGGAGATCAGCGAGGAGGTGGCCCGGGAGCTCCAGAACGTGGGCATCGAGCGGGTCAAGATCCGTTCCGTCCTGACCTGCGAGGCGAAGAAGGGCATCTGTCAGCTCTGCTACGGCCGGAGCCTCTCGACGGGCGGCCTGGTCGATTTGGGCGAAGCGGTCGGAATCATCGCCGCCCAGTCGATCGGCGAGCCCGGAACCCAGCTGACGATGAGGACGTTCCACGTCGGCGGGATCGCGATGCGGGGCGCCGAGCGGAGCAAGCTCGAGGCCAAGAACGACGGGATCATCCGCTTCAACAACATCAAGTCCGTCCAGAACAGGGAGGGCGTACTGATCGTCGTCAACCGGAACGCGAACATCACCGTCCTCGACCACCGCCAGCGCGAGATCGAGCACTACGAGGTCCCTTACGGGGCCAAGGTCCTGGTCAAGGACGGGGAGGAAGTCAAGGCCCGCCAGGCGTTCGCCGAATGGGACGCCTTCAACACCTACATCCTGACCGAAGAGTCGGGCCGGGTTCGCTTCCAGGACGTCCACCTCGGAATGACCATGGAGGAAATCCAGGACGAATACACGGGCCTGATCACCCAGGTCATCATCGAGCCCAAGGACGAGAAAATGCAGCCCCTGATCGAGATCGTCGATCCCCACAAGAAGGTCCGGAATCCCAAGACCAAGCTGGAAGAGCCGCTCGTCCTCAAAAAGTATTACCTTCCCTCGGGGGCCAACCTGGAGGTCAAGGAGAACGACGCCGTCCACTCCGGCGATCCCCTGGCCAAGATCCCGCGCGAGGCTTCCAGGACCAAGGACATAACGGGCGGTCTGCCCCGGGCCGAGGAGCTGTTCGAGGCCCGCCGGCCTAAGGCCCCGGCCGTCATCTCCGAGATCGACGGGGTCGTCCAGTACGGCGGCCTTCTGCGCGGCTACCGGAAGTTGACCGTCCGGGGCGAGCGGGGCGGCGAGAAGGAATACCTCATCCCCAAGGGCGCCCACCTCAGCGTCGGCGAGGGCGAGCGGGTCCGGGCCGGAACGCCCATGATGGACGGCCCCGTCAATCCCCACGACATTCTCCGCGTCCTGGGCGAGAAGGAGCTGGCCGAGTACCTCCTGCGCGAGGTCCAGGAGGTCTACCGCCTCCAGGGCGTCACGATCAACGACAAGCACATCGAGTCCATCATCCGGCAGATGCTCCGCTGGGTCAAAGTCGAGGAGATCGGGGACACGGACTTCCTGATCGACGAGCAGGTCGACAAGTTCATCTTCCAGGAGGAAAACGAGAAAGTCATGAAGAAGGGCGGCAAACCGGCCAAGGCCAGGCCTCTCCTGCTGGGGATCACCAAGAGCGCCTTGAGCACGGACAGCTTCATCGCGGCCGCCTCCTTCCAGGAGACGACCCGGGTCCTGACCGAGGCCAGCCTGTACGGCAAGGTCGATTACCTGCGCCGGCTCAAGGAGAACATCATCATGGGGAGGCTCATCCCGGCCGGGACGGGCTTCAAGTTCTACCGGAACGTCGCCCTCAAGGAAGAGACGGTTCCCTTCCTGGCGGAGAAGGAGACCGGACCGACCGCCCCGGAGAGGAGTTGACCCTGATGGCCTCCTATGGGAGTGTTGACACAAAATGACAATTTTGGTATTATCCCTGCATTCGTCCCGGGAAGTCTGTCCCGGGAGGGATAGCCTGATTTTTACAAATCGTGGTTAGAGAGGAGTAGCTGTTTTGCCGACCGTCAACCAACTTATAAGAAAAGGGCGGACACTTAAGAGATACAAGAGCAAGTCGCCCGCTCTCGAGAGCTGTCCCCAGAAACGGGGCGTTTGC
>JALHUR010000483.1 GCA_022867325.1 Candidatus Aminicenantota bacterium
ATACATGATCACCTGGGCTTTCTGGCATGTCCTCCGGGAATATGTGATCAAGTTGAAGGTCATCAAGGACGGCAAGATCGTCGAAGTCGATGCCGCTACCGACCTCGAAAAATTCCGCTTCGACCAACTGGGAAAAGACGATGACCTTGAATGCGCCGTGACGCCTGGCATGCCCAGCTTTCTCTTCACCCGGCCCACGCTCAAGGAATTTGCCGAAAAAACCGTCCGCTGGCCCGGCCACTGGCAGGGAGTCATGACCCTCAAGGAATGCGGACTCCTCGACATCGAACCCGTGAATTTCAACGGCAAGAAGATCGTCCCCCGGGAATTCCTGTCCCATCTGATTACGCCGAAGCTCCAGCCCAACAAAGGCGAGACGGACGTCTGCGTCATGTATAACACCGTCGAAGGCATGAAAGACGGCCGGAGAACGCGGATCGAGTATTACATGTGGGACGAAGCCGACACGAAGAACAAGATGTCGTCCATGATGAGGGTCACCGGATTCCCCGTCGCGATTACGGCCAGGATGTTGGCCAAGGGGGTCTTTAAAGAGAAAGGGATCGTCGCTCCCGAGGATGCCTTCTACGGAAAGATCTATAAGGATTTCATGGAGGAGCTCGAAAAAAGAGATATCCGGATCCTCGAACTGATCCGAGAAATCTAACGGGAAGGTTCGGATCGAGGGAAGGATTCCGAAGAACCCGGAAAAGATACCCTAAAAAGACGGGTGAATGCTTGCCCGATCCCAGCCCGGCATTGGAGATAATTGACCCTCATATCTATTCTGAAGACTAAGACTTTTCCTCTTCGATTTTAAAGATGACTTTTGCCGGAGGATCAGGACACTGCCATTCATCCAAAATATCCAAAAGGCCCTCTCCCTCCTTATTTTTGATGAGGGCTCCAGTAATAGGTTGCAGGATACTGCCCAAGGCAAAAATACAAACACCTCCTCCTGAAGGAATTTCCAATTTAGCATTTCTGATATAGAAGGTTGTGCCCACAGATGTTCGGCTGCATTGGCCTTTAGCTTTGACGCATGTAATCTTTAGGTTTCTAAACGCCATTATTTTCCTCCCACATGCTATTTACTATTCTAACGCCTAATCATCCGCCTGTGTCCAAGCCGACACTCATTATACAGTTTATATAAACCGGGGAATACAGTTCATATCCCCGCGCTACCTTGAGGAAAGAATTATTCTGGTTTGCGCTGTTGTCGACGCTTTTTGGGAAGCGGAGACGCCCCGGAAATTCTATCCTTTATTCTTGCTTCGGAGAAGTCGTTTTCTTTTGGGCGACTTTCCTGACCAGCCAGCGGCGATGTTTATTCCCCGCGGCGGTAGACGACGGCGGTGACCGTCTTGTCGTTCCCGCCCATGTTGACGGACAGGCCGTAGGGGCGGCTCGAGGGAATGGGAACCTGCCAGTTCGCCGCTTTTCCCGTGAGCTGCTGCCAGACCGTGACGGCCTGCCGGACGCCCGTGCCGCCCGTGGGATGACCCCAGCCGATCAGTCCGCCCGAGGTGTTGAAGGGCACGGCGCCCCCCCGCGAAGCGTTCCCGTCCAGGATGAAGTCCGCGCCTTCTCCTTGTTTGGCGAATCCGATCGATTCGACCGACAGAAGCCCGGATATCGTGAAGCAGTCGTGGCATTCGACCGTCCCGATCTCCCCGAGCTTGACCCGGGAAGCCCGCAAAGCCATGGCCGCGGCCCGGGCCGTCGTCTCGAGCCGGGTCGGGTCCTCGGGGGGGATCGTCAGGTCCGCCTCGACCTGCCCCCAGCCCACGACCTCGACGGCGTCCTCTTTCTCGATCCCCGCCCGTTCCAATCCCTTGGCGGAGAGGACGGCGATCGCCGCTGCGGCGTCGGAGACTTTCGAGCAGTCGAAGACGTTCAAGTAGTCGACGAAGCTCCTGGGATTCGGCTCGGCCAGGGCCAGGGATTCCAGGTCCTGAACGGCGTTGTGATATTCCTGAGCCGTTTCGCACAGCCGGGCG
Source organism: Candidatus Aminicenantota bacterium (assembly GCA_022867325.1). Classification (GTDB taxonomy): domain Bacteria; phylum Acidobacteriota; class Aminicenantia; order Aminicenantales; family JAFGBC01; genus JAFGBC01. The sequence goes on from JALHUR010000483.1 coordinate 2,004, forward strand.
TTCTCGACCGCCTGGCGATACCATCGGGCGAAAGCCCGCCGCGTTTTCTCCCGGCCGTACTTCTCGAAATAGGCCCCCGCCCGGTCGCTGAAGACCGAGGGGAAGAAGTAGGCGTGGCCGTTCTTGCGCTCCCCCCGGTACCAGCCCGCGCCGGCCAGGATGTCGGCGCCGTAAACGGCCTTGACGGTGTTCTGGACCTCGACGCCGATGACGAGGACGATGTCGGCCGTTCCGGCCAGCACGGACTTGGCGGCCGTCGTTAGGGCCAGACCTCCGGATCCGCAGGCCCCTTCGACCCGGGTGCACGGCTTCCAGCGCAGGTCGGGATCGACCGAAGGGATCAAGGCCGCGAGGTTCCCCTGCTTATTAAAGCGGGCCGCCATGAAATTGCCGATGACTCCCTCGTCGACGTTCGCCCCGCCTCCGATCTGCTTCAACGTTCCCTGGCCCGCTTCCCGGATATACTCCTCGAGCCCGGGACGGGCTTTCTTAGGATGGAACTCCTTGCGGCCCGTCCCCATCGAGACGGTGTGGTAGCCCGCCGCCATGTAGACTTTTTTCCGGCTCTTCGTCATGGCTTGACCTCTAAGTCGAAATAGTTATTGATCGGGCCGTAGGCGTGGTAGAAGCCCGTGAGCAGGACCGTGTTGACGTCCTCGTCCCGGGCCGCGACTCCGTCCCGGACGAGGCCCAGCCCTATTTCCTTGGACGTCCGTCCGTAGGTCCGGGCGAGCTCGGCTCCCAGAGTCGTCATCGTCCTCAGCTCTCCGAAATAGGCGTCGAGGGCCTTGGCCCGGTCGGGAAGCTGAATGACGCTCTTCCAAGGCTTGGCCTGTCCGGGAAGGGCTCCAATTTTACCGTCGCTGCGACCGGCAATGTCTGCGAAAGACACATAGGTCCGCGTATCGGGGTCGAAGACCCCGGCCGGCCGTCCCTTCTC
>JALHUR010000484.1 GCA_022867325.1 Candidatus Aminicenantota bacterium
CGAGACCGGATATTACAGTGCGCTCAGAGGCGCGGATAGAAGGGTGGTTCAAGAAACCGAGGCAGCCATAAGAAGGAAAGAAGATGAAGAAAAAAGAAAAGCCGCGGGGGGCTTGCGTTTCGCCATCATAGAAGTGTCGATGGGTTGACTCCCCCGGGGGATTAAACTAAAATACGCCTGTTCTATGTGGACTTCTTTTTCCGCGTCTAGGATAGGGCCGGCCGCCTTACGGGGGGCCCTGGCCGCCTGTCTCGTCCTGGTCGTCGGGTTCGTCGCCTGCGGGAGCAAGGACCGGCAAGACGCGCCCTCGTCGCCCGGACTCCAAGCGTCGGGACCAAAGATTCAATTCAAGGGACGGATCGTCTTACAGTCCGATATGGATGGGGACAACGAGATTTACCTCCTGACCGCAGACGGGCTGAAGAAGCTCACCGATAACGCCTGGAACGACGAATTCCCCAAGTGGTCGCCCGACGGGTCCAAGATCGCCTTCATGGCCAATCCCAACGGCTCCTATGAATTGTTTGTGATGGGTGCCGACGGGAACGGCCTGAAGCCTCTCGGACCCCGGGACGGCCGGACGCGGAGCCGGATCGGTTTCGCCGGTCTGGCTTGGTCGCCGGACGGGACGACGATCGCTTTCACCGTCGAGAAAAAGAGGGGGCCTTTCCGGAGCTACCAGACGTGGGCCGTGGACGTCGCTTCGGGCCGGATGGAAAAATTTCTCCCCTGGTTCGACGGCCAGATCGCTTCCCCCAATTTTTCGCCGGCCTCGCCGCTCGTCGTCGTCACCGGTAAGAAAACCATCGGCTGGGGCGTCGCCCTGGCCGATCAAGACGCCCGGAAGGCTGTCTTCATTTCTGACGACGGCGGGGCCTGCCGGCCCCATTTCGCGCCCGACGGCCGCACCGTCGCCTACGTTTCGCACGCCGCGGACGGAAAGGGCGACATCTGGCTCATGGACCCGGACGGGGCGAACAAGCGCCGGTTGACCGAACGGGACGGGACCTATGATTATTTTCCAGGCTGGTCGCCCGACGGAACGCGGATCGTCTTCTGCTCAAACGCCGAGAGCCAGTACCCCTACGAGGGGAGCTGGGCGCTTTGGATCGTGGACGTGGCGACCAAGGGAGCGACGCTTCTTTTTGACTCCCCCGGCCGGGACGTTTTTCCCGACTGGCACGAATGAGGGGCCGTCCACCCCGCCCGCTCAGGGCATTTTCTTGAAAAGGGCTTTCCAGGCGTACTCGGTCGGAATCCCCAGGAACTGCTTCCTCCACAGCCGGTCGCATCCCGCGCAGGGATTGAGGCCGGCATAATCCTTCCGCAGCAGTCGTTCCCTCAGACCGATCAGGGCCGGGCCGTTCCAGATCTCGGCCAGGGACTTCTCCCGGACATTGTCCAGCTTGAGGAGGCCGGTGAAGTCCTGGGTGCAGGGGAGGACGTCTCCGTTCCAGAAGATGATCAGGGCCGACCAGAGGAAAGAGCTGGGGGAGTATTTTCGGCCGCAGGGGACGGCGCCCAGGTTGCCCGCCCAATTGTGGAACTCCTTGATCTCCAGGCCGTCGAGGGGAAGTCCTTCGAAGCGGGCCAGAAACTTCGCCTTGGCGTCCTTGTCCTGGCTCCGGTAGCGTTCGGGCATGTCGATCAACTCGAGGTAGGTTGCGGGCTTGCGGGCGCCGAGCGCCTTCTTGATCTCGAGGAAACGGACGATGTTGCCGGCCGTCTTCTCGAAATCCCCCTTGACCCGGATCGCCTCGTAGGACGCGGCGTCGTAGCCGTCGAAGGAGAACGAGAACTGGTCGAGGCCGGAGGCGATAAGGGCCCGGGCCTTGTCCTCGTCGAGGAGCGTCCCGTTGGTGTGAAACTTGGTCACGATTCCCTTGTCGCGGGCGTGGCGGACCATGTCGAAAAAGCGGGGATGGAGGAGGCTTTCGCCCCGGTGGAGGAGATGGATCTCGTAGACGAAACCGGCCGCCTCGTCGGCGATTTTGCGGAAGAGGTCGAACTCCATGTATCCCTTCTGCTCTTTGGGGAGTTCCTTGTTGGGGCACATGACGCAGGCCAGGTTGCACCAGCTGGTGGCCTCGATCCAGAGACGGATCGGATTGTAGGACAAGCGCGTCCTTTTCCTCCTGTAGCTCCAGAAGATCCGGGCCAGGCGTTTGTAGTACTCGGTTTTCGTCATGAGCGGACCCTATCTTAGCATGTTTTTTTTATCAATCCGAACAGCCGAACCCAATGCTCGATGGAGAGCTCCTCGGGCCGGGCCGTCTTCGGGAGGGCGAGCGCTTCCAAGGCCCGAGCCGCCTTCTCGGCGGGCGTCCCGTATCGCAGGAGGCCGTTGAACAGGGTTTTGCGGCGTTGTTCGAACACGACCCGCAGGAGGGCCCGGAAGCCCGGCTCGTCCTCCAGGGCGTAGAGGGGGGCCGGCCGCGGCCGGTGAGAGATAAGGGCCGAATCGACCTTGGGCGGCGGCGCGAACGACCCGGGGGCCACTTTGAAAAGAAGCCGGACCTCGAAATGAAGCTGGAACAGGATGGACAGGGGGGCGAAGGCCTTCCTCCCCGGACGGGCCGCCAGCCGTTCGGCGACCTCTTTCTGGATGAGGAAAACGCCCTCGGCGAAACGCGCCCTCAGGTCGAGCACCTTGAAGAGCAAGGGCGTCGAGATGGAGTAAGGAAGGTTTCCCGCGATCTTGACCGTCCACCGGGAAGGCGCGCTTGCGAGGAGCGGTTTCCAATCGAGGGCGAGGGCGTCCCCTTCGACCAGGGTCAGTCCGGGGAGACCCAGTTCCGTGAGGCGTCGGACGAGGGCAGGATCTTTTTCGACGGCGACGACCCGTCCCGCCTTCCCGCACAGCCGCGCCGTCAGGGCTCCCGTCCCCGGCCCGATCTCCAGGATGAGGTCCTCGGGGCCGGGCGCGATCGCGGCGGCGATCCGGTCCAGGACGCGGGGATTCTTGAGGAAATGCTGGCCGAGGAGCTGTCGCTTGGTCCTTTTCATGGCGCTGCCGGATCAGGGCTCAGGCCCTTTTGACGTTGGCCGGCGTGTACATCCGCTTGAACTTGAGGGCCATGATCAGCGTTTCGAACAGGGTCAGGGCGCTGAGCTTGGTCTTGCCCCGGGTCCGGTCGACGAACTCGATCGGGATCTCTCCGATCCGGAAGCCCAGCAGATGGGCTTTATAGAGGGTCTCCAGGACGACCGAGGGGCCGACCGAGGTGAGGTCGTCGAGGTCAAGCGCCGCCAGAACCTCGCGCCGGAAGCAGCGGAAGCCGGACGAGACGTCCCGAACCGGGACCCTGAACCGGCGCCGGATGAACAAACGGATCAGAATGGTGATGAAACGGCGGATGAGGCTGCGGTCGGCGTCGCGTCCCCCCTTGACGAAGCGGGAGCCGAGGACGAGGTCGAGGTCGCGCGCGGCGGCGACCAAGGCGGGGATGAACTTGGGCTGGTGGGATAAGTCGCCGTCCATCTCGACGACTAGATCCGCTCCCAGCTCCAGGGCGGCCTTGAAGCCGTCGATGCCGCCCGCCCCCCGGCCGCGGCGCTTGAGCCTGAGCAGGAGATGGACGCGGGGATCGGATGAGGCCATGTCTTTAACGATCGCCGCCGTTCCGTCGGGCGAGTTGTCGTCGGCGACCAGGACATGGAGGTCAGCCTCGATCGGCAGGGCCAGGATGGCTGTGATGAGGTCGCGGATGTTCTCGGCCTCGTTGAAGGTCGGGATCATGGTCACGATTTTGGGACGTCCGCTTCCGCTCATGGTCCTACCGGAGGAGTTGCCTGATTTCCTCGAAGACTTGTTGGGGCGGGATGGCCTTCATGCAGACGGCGTCCGGGCACGTCTGCTTGTAGCAGGGCGCGCAGCCGGCTCCGGCGAAGAGCTTGACGCCCCGGCCGTAGAGGTCGATCTCCTGGGGGCAGGTCGGTCCGAACAGGGCGACGACCTTTCTCTTGAGGGCGATCGCGATGTGCATGCCCAGCGTGTCCGAGGTCACGAGGGCGTCCATGCGGGCGACGAAGCCGGCGAAATCGAGGAGCGCGTTTTCGGTGCCCGTGTTGAAGATCCCGGGTCCGGCGCCGGCGGCCAAGCCCGCGTTCATGGCTTTTTCCCGCGGCCCGCCCAGGAGGAAAACATCGGCGCCGAGCTTATCCCTCAGCATCCGGATGAGCTTCCGGTAGGTGTCCACGGGCCACTGCTTGGTCTCGAATTTCGTCCCGGCCCCGGTGTTGAGGCCGACGGCGGGTTTCTTCCCCGTGATCCTTTCGGCCTTGAAAAACGCGGCCGCTTTGGCCCGGGCTTCGTCTTTAAGCTCGAAGACGTACTCGTCGCCCCTGAAGTCGACTTCGGCCGCCTCGGCGATGACGGCTTGGTAAGTTTTTTCGTTCCGGAAGAACTTGAGGTCGTCGTCGACGCCCAGGCGGTAGGCGTAGGAGGCGGCCTCGTTGAAGATTATGAGAGCGCCGTCCTTGTTCAGGCCGAATCCGTACTTGGCGGCGCTCCGGACCTGGGTCGCCAGGGCCGTCAAGGCCGGTTCCTTGTCCAGACAGTAGAGGGCGTCGAATTCCTCGATCTGGAGCGCAAGGACGCTTTCCAGGTTGAAGCGTAGGACCCGGTGGAGGAAGGGGTTGTTGTCCAGAAGCTCGACGCTCTCGGGATCTACGATCCAGCTGATGAGGCTCCCCGGATGCTTGCGGCGCAGGCCGGGCAGGAGGGCCGTCGTCCTCAGGACGTCCCCTTGGGCCCGGCACTTGATGATCAGGAGTTTGGATCCGATCGCCTCGAAATGGGGGCAGTCCTCGCAGACCCGCTTGAAGCGGCAGGGCTTGTCGCCCCGGAAGTGAGCGCAGTCGTTTCGGATCATAAAGGAAGCCTTCCGTCCGGAATTAATATGTATTTATGCCACAACTCGGGGGGAAAGACAAGGGACGGGCGGCTCGTGACAGCCTTTTCACTTCACGAACATGGCCCGCGCCTGGTCAAGAAGGAAAAGGAAATCGCGGACGCTCCGGATGCCCAGGACCTTCTTGATGAGATAGGACGGGCGGAGGTAGAAGCTCCGCACCGCCTTCTGACGGAGCTCCCAGATCTCCTGGGCGCTCAAGCTGTCCGAGGCGAAGACGGGGAATTCGGTGCTGTCGAAGGTCAGCGTCTCGCGCGACAACCAGCCCTTGGCGATCGCATCCTGGCGCATCTTGGATCCGATGTCCGGCGTCGGGACGGTGAAGGAGGCGAAGTCGCAGTCGAGCTCCTTGGCCAGCTTGATCGTCTCCTGGGTCGACTCCCGGGTTTCGCCGGGCAGGCCGATGATGAAGTAGGCCAGGGTCTTGATCTTGTGCCTCTTGCAGGTCCGGAAGGCCTCGACGACCTTGGCCCGGGTCGATCCCTTGGAATAGAGCGCCAGAATCTCGTCCCGGGCGCTCTCGACGCCGATCATCAGGGTATGGCAACCGGCTTTGCGCAGGATGGAGACCGTCTCGTCCGTGAGGGTCGCGACGTGGCCGTTGGCCGTCCAGCCGAAATCCAAGCCCTCGACCGACATCCGGCCGCAGAGGTCGGCGATCCGTTTATGGGAGACGGTGAAGGTCGGGTCGTTGAACATGATCTCGCGGATCCCGAGCGAGCGGAGGAGGCGGAGCTCCTCGAGGACGCTCTCGACGGCGCGCCGGCGGTAGGGAATGGAGCCGGCGACGCAGAACCGGCAGGAGTAGGGACAGCCGATCGACGTCACGACCAGGGCGAACGGCCGGCGCCGGGCGAGCGGGCTGCGGTTGCGGGCGTGCCGGAACAGGTCCTGGCGCGGCACGGGAAGGCTGAAATCCTGTTGCTTGTGCCAGCCGGGCATGGGGTCGGGGATGGGCCGTCCCGGCAGGACGAGCGTCTTGAACGGGCCGGGCGCGCCCTGGATGAAGGCCGCGATCTCGGGGCTGACCAGGTCGAGGATGAGGGCGTCCAGGAAGGGCGCCTGGCCGAGGAGCGTCCCGGCCTCGAACAGGAAGACCGAGCCCGACCCGATGAGCCGGCAGGGGAACTTGGCCTTGAGGCCCTCGAGGAAGCGGCGATCGTTGGCCCAGGTCGCCGTCCCGGTCGTGAAGACGACGGCGTCGGGCTTGAAGTCGAAGATGCGGCGCTCGGTCTCTTCGGGCGTCAGGCGTTCGGCGATGGCGTCGAGGACGGCGAGGTCGAATCCGCCGAGCATCCCGCTGAGCAGGACGAGGTCCGAGGGCGGCCAGTAATAATTCGCTTTGGACGAATAGCTCGTGTAGTAGTCATGGAGGTAGACTTTGTCCCCGGGGCAATGAAGGAGGAGGACTTTTTTCCCCAAGCCGCCTACCACCTCGACAGGATGAGCTTGGACAGCACATTCCCTACGAAGAGCCGCCGCTTGGGATGGATTGCTTGCTGGGGACAGACCTCGCTGCAGCAGAAGCAGCGGATGCAGATCGCGCGGTCGATCACGACGCGGTCCTCGGTGATGGACATGGACATGGCCTTGACCGGGCAGGTGTTGACGCAGGTCTTGCAGCGGGTGCAGGCGGTGTCGTCGACGCGGGGCTCGCTCCGGGTCAGGGACCGGATGATTTTATACAGGGACGGGTTGACGACGGCCGTGGCCGGGAGCTTGAAGTTTTGAACCACGCTTTTCCGAAGGTCTTCGCCGAGGACCTCGATGTCCTCCAGACGGCCTTTTCCTAGACCGGCCTCGGCGCAGAGCCTCGTCGTCATGACTTTCTCGGCCGGGACGCCGATGAGCTCGGAGGCGACCGCGTCGGCGGCCACGCCGTCCGCGCTGGCGATGATGAAGCCCGTCGAGACCAGGTTTCCCGCGGAGGGGCCGTTTCCCTCCATGGCGTCGACGGCGTCGAAGATCGTGAGCCCGGGCCGGACGATCGCGTACAAGTCGCGGACGACCGTGTAGAATTCGGACGGCCGCGGGGCGAGGCGGTGGAAGTCGGCTTTGATCTGCCCCGGGATGGTGCCGTACATGTTCTTGACGGCGCCGGTGATAATGTTGGCGAACGTGTGGGTCTTGAGCTTGGGGAGGGACACGACCAGGTCGGCGTCGAGGACGGGCCGGGCGACCGGGATGCGCTGAACGTACGAGTTGTTAACGGGGAGAAGGGCCGCCGCGCCGAGGTCGAAATTGACGAGGCTGGCGCCCGTTTCGCGGCAGATCTCCTCGAGCCCACTCGCCTTGAGCGAAGCCTTGGTGAAGGTCACTCCGGCTTGGCTTCCGGCCGCGCTCTCGCCGACCGTGACCTCGGCCCCCGCCGCCCGAAAGAGTTCGATCACGGCCCGGATGAACTGGGAGTGGGTATTAGCCGGGAAGCCGGCCGGCTTGGGCATCATCAGGTTGGGCTTGAGCAGGACCTTGCGGCCCTTGGCCAGGAAGGACTTGATTCCGCCGAGCTTGTCCAAGGCGGAGGCGATCGCGGTCTTGAGAACGGCGAGGTCGTAGTCCGCGCACTTGACGAGAGCGACGCGGCTCTTGCCCGAGGGGCGCTTGGGATTGTCGTTCATGGCTTATAGATAACAGAGGCCCGAATCCAAGTCAACCCTTCGACTCCCCGGCATGAATGCCGGCGCTCATGAACCGGAAACGGTTCATGTGTATTGAAAGGAGGGGCTCCGATTCAAAGCCCCGCCTTTCAGGGCGGGGTAGCGTCGGCGAACGGGTCAAATAATTCGGAGGACGCATCACTTAATTCGTTAAACCGACATCCCCATCTAAGGAATGCGGGAAAAAGCCATGTATCCTCAGATTTGGGTCGCGTGTCTGTAAATATATTTTATAAATAATCCTAAATTAGGAACATATTACTTGACAATAAAAAGGGATCATATTACATTGTTTATGTGCATGTCATCGCTAGACGGACCTTAGTCGACTTCTACGCGAAGCACGATGAAGCCCAGGGTCATTTGGAAGCAGGGTGGCATGAAACCAAGCGGGCTGACTGGTCATGTCCCGAGGACATTAAGAAACGGTACCATACGGCGAGTTTTTTGGCGGGCAATCGGGTCGTGTTCAATATAGGAGGCAATAGATACAGGTTACTCGTAAAAATCAACTATCCGACGAAGACCGTCTTCATACGATTCGTCGGAACGCATAGCGAATATAATCGCATCAATGCGGAGGACATCTGATGGTCAAGAAATTGATTAAAACCAAAAAAGACTACGAGGCAGCCCTGGCCCGCATCGAGGAACTGATGGAGGCCAAGGCGGGTTCGCCCGAAGGGGACGAGCTAGAGCTTCTAACGGCGCTTGTCGAACTTTACGAGGAGCC
>JALHUR010000049.1 GCA_022867325.1 Candidatus Aminicenantota bacterium
ATGTCCTCGCGCGGCGTGGCCTCGCTCGCGGATTCGGACTTGGCCGGATCGCGCTCGACGATGGCCAGGACGCCTCCGGGCTTGAGGCTGGGCCGGATGGCGACGAGGATGGCCTGGGGTTTTTCCAAGTGATGGTAGACGTTGATCATGAAGGCGATGTCCAGGGCGTCGCGGGGGAGGAGGGGATCGTCGCTCTTGCCCAGCACGGTCTCGACGTTCCCGAATTTCAGCCGTTTCGCCCGGGCCCAAAGGCGGTCGAGGGCCTCGGCGTCGATATCGTTGGCGAAGACCTTGCCTTGAGGGCCGACCCGGCGCGCCAGCCAGACCGAAATGCGCCCCGTCCCGGCTCCGACCTCGCCGATGACCATGCCGGGCTTGAGGCCGATCGCGTCCATGATTCGCTCCGGCGGCTGGCGCCGGTTGACCCGCTTTTCCCATTCGGCTTCGACCAGCTCCTGGTCGGACTGGGCCCAGGCGGCCGGGGCCGCCAGGAAGGCGAATAGGGAAAGCAGGCTTAAGGCCACGATCCGTCTTTTCATCATCCTCACCTCGATGCGGAATCCGGTCCTATTTTATACCAAATCCGCGTCCGCTGTCCTCCGGACCTCCATGAATTCCAACGTCCGGCGACTCGGTCCGGTTGCCGGCCCGGGTCGATTGGGCGCGGATGAAAGCGCGGCATCTTTTTTACAGGAAACGATTCCATCCGGCCGGGCCGTCCGGCCTCGAGGATTTCGAGGATCGCGAGATCGAAATCTGCCGGTGGGGGGAGGGGACTCCGGGCCTGGTTCCCGCGGGCAAAACCGCGCTTATTCTCCGAGTCGGCCTTCCCCAAGAAACTCCTGGTCGCGACGTCCATCGAGAACCTTCTCCTGGCCGGCGTCTACGTCGTCTCGGAGCTTTTCCTGGGCGGAGTCCCGACCGCCCTTCACACCGGCCTCCTGGCCGCGGACCTCATCCTGGAACGGGGCGGATCGGGCTGAAGAAAATCTATCTCCAGACGTTGAACTTCTTGACGAGATGGTGGGGGTGGTAGGACTGTTTGGCCTTCCGCAGGCCGTCAATACCCAGATCCTGTTCCCGGTTGATGGCGGCCAGGCCCGACCAGGCGTTTCGGACGAACTCCCGGTTCATGAGTTGGGCCAGGCCGTCGAAGCCGGGGTCGACGATTTCGATCATAATGACGGCCGTATCGGGGTTGAGCCGGGTTCCGATCGAGAAGGCGGCCAGACGGCCTTCGACTTCGATCCCTCCGCCCTTGAGGCCGAGCTCCGCGAAATGGGACAAGGCCTCTCCGACGACGGTGCGCTGGGCCTCGAGGTCCCAGCCGTTTCCGGCTTTGGCCTCGAGCCACTCGTCGAGAAGACGGCGGCAGTCGACGAGACAATCCCCGCCGACCTCGATATAGCGGTAGCCGTGATCCCTCTCAAATTTATGGATCCGGTTCCGTTTTCCGTCGTACTTTTTCCCTTTGAGCTCGGCCAGGTCCGCGGCGCGGTAGACATAGTCGAAATTGCCCGGGTCGGGTTCCGATTGGAAATCAGGGCCGAGGCTGCGGACCATGGACTCGGAAACCCGGCTGATCCGCGGGGCGAGCGTCAGGCAGGCTTTGATCGTCTCCTGGAACGGCGCCGCGCCGACGGGCGGCAGGACAAAAGGCTGTTCGCCGGGCGGTTCCATCAGGATGCAGAGATGGCCGTGGATGACGGTCCAGCGGGGTTTCTCGATGGCGCGCCAGATAAAAATGTTGGCGAAGTTGAGCTCGCAGACATCGGGCGGGATCCGCTCCAGATATCCGGTGATCGGGTCTTTGTCCTCGAGGCCGACCGGCTTGAGGTTGGGGAAAACGGGTGCGCTCAACGGCCCCTCCGGACCATCACGGTGCAGGGGAAGGATTCGCAGCCGTCGCACCAGCCGGGGGGCCTGGCCTTGATCGAAGCGGGGACGGGGCTGGCCGGGACGAATCCCAAGGAGGCGAACACTTCCGGTCTGATCGTCGTCAGATGGATATCTCCGGCGACATCCTCGGCCACCCTGAGGATAAGGGCTTTGGCCGCTCCGCGGCCGCGGAAGTCCTCGGCGACGCCGACGGCGCAGAGTTCACGGCAGTCGGGATGGTCCTTGAGCCCGCAGGCCGCGACGATCGCCCCGTCCACTTCCGCGACCCAGTACGGATCTTCGTCCATGCCGGGGTAGTCGAGCTTTAGGCTTTCGGACAGACGGCTCACAGCGGGCCGATCTTTAGCATCAGCGCGTCGGATAAGCATGATCCGTTATTATACCGAAATTCTCGAAAAGATCATTATTGCCACCGTGCAGTGGATTTCGGCGCAAGTCCGGATTTGACCCGTTCGCCGACGCCAAGCCCCGCCTTTCAATACACATGAACCGTTTCCGGTTCATGAGTACAGGCGCTCCAACGGACGTAAGTCCGTGGAGCTTCGGGGCGGGGACGAGAAGCGACACTTTTGTACTCAGCCCCTTGAGAGGAGATGGGGCTGAGTGGGCTCAGGGTTAACCCCGAACAAGCCCAGCCTTGCAGTACTCAAGGAGCCGTAACAACGGCTCCTTGGGTGCCGGCATTCATGCCGCACTCACAAGCTGTTAGCACAGCTTATAAGTACAGGCGAAGCGCCGGGGAGCAGCCTTGCAGCACTCAGGGCTTCCATGAGGTAACATGATAGCGAAACGCACCTCCCTGACGGGTAATGCTATGATAGATTACACGTCGACTCAAATTCTTTTAAGGAGGTGCGCAAATGTATTTTATAGGCGTCGACCATCACA
>JALHUR010000485.1 GCA_022867325.1 Candidatus Aminicenantota bacterium
CGATCTCATCCGGACCTACGGGCTGTGGACCTACCTGATCCTGTTCGTGGTCATTTTCTGCGAGACGGGGCTGGTCATTACGCCGTTTCTTCCGGGCGACTCCCTCCTGTTCGCCGCCGGCTCATTCGCCGCCTTGGGCGACCTCAAGGTTGTCTGGCTCTTCGCCATCCTTGCCGCCGCGGCCATCCTCGGCGACACCGTCAATTACTGGATCGGCCACCGGATCGGGCCCAAGATCTTCCAGCGTGAGAAGTCCCGCTTCTTCAAGAAGGAGTACTTGAACCGAACGCACGCCTTCTACGAGAAGTACGGCGGCAAGACGATCATCATCGCCCGCTTCGTTCCCATCATCCGGACCTTCGCGCCCTTCGTGGCCGGGATCGGCCGTATGAGCTACGGGAAATTCCTGAGCTACAACGTCATCGGCGGGATCGGCTGGGTCGCCATCTTCGTCTTCGGGGGGTATCTCTTCGGTAACATCCCCTTCGTCAAGAAGAACTTCTCCCTCGTCATCATCGCCATCATCCTCGTTTCGCTGCTTCCGGGGATCGTCGAATTCCTGAGACACCGGAAACGGGCCGGATAGTGAGGGCTTTCATACGGCCTTCTTCACCATTCTCCCCTCGCCCTTTGAGTTCTTCGCCGCAACGGATTGAGGAATTCAAGTCAAGATTTTAGCGACTTCTCTCAACCGGCGTTGGCGGAGGACCTTATAATCGGTCAAGTCCGTATGGAGCGGTGTCAGGGAAGCATAGCCCAACCGGATGGCCTCGAGGTCGGTCCCCGGACCTGCCACGGTCCGGGGATTCCCGGTCCCGATCCGGAAAACGGAATTCCGGCGGGAGTCCTTCCTCTCGATGATCTCGGGCGCGTAGCGCCGCTCGCCCAGCCTGGCCAGACGAATCCCCCTGACCGGAGAGGGCGGGATGTTGCAGCTCAAAGTAATGCCGGGCAGGGCGGCCCCGCGCAGCAGATGGCCGCCGATCCGGACGGCCAGCGAGGCGGCCTCGTCGAATTCGAACCGGCCGTTATCATTGGGGAGCTGAGACACGGCCAGGGATGGAATCCCGATGAACGTCCCCTGGATGGCGGCCGCGACCGTTCCGGAATAGGCGACGTCCTGGCGGCCCAGGTTGGGGCCGCGATTGACGCCCGAGAGAAGGAGGTCGGGAAGGCGGGGGAGGATCTTGCAGACGGCCAGGTAGACGCAATCGGCCGGAGTTCCGTCGACGGCGTACCAGGCCGGACGGAGACGCTTGACTCGGAGCGGACCGTGAAGGGTCAAGGCCAGAGAAGTTGCGCTCCGCTGGCGATCGGGGGCGACGACGAAAACGCGGCCCAGCCGCCGGGCCGCCCGGGCCAAAGCCACGAGCCATTCGGAAGTGATCCCGTCGTCGTTGACGATGAGAATGAGGGGTTTGCGGGACGCTGTTGCCATCGCGCCCGCTACTTCTTGACCATGACCAGCATCATCTTGAATCGCGTAACAGCCCGGACGGCGTGAGGGACGCCGGCGGGCATGATGATGAGGTCGCCCTCCCCGAGGTCATGGCCTTTTCCGCCGATCGTGATCAGAGCCTTTCCTTCGATGATCTGGACGAGGGCGTCGAAGGGGGCCGTGTGCTCGCTGAGGCCTTGGTCCGCGTCGAAAGCGAAGAGGGTGACGGTTCCCGTCGGCTGCTTGATGATCTCGCGGCTGACGATGGATCCGTCCTGGTAGCCGACCAGGTCCCGCGCGGCGGCGGGGCCGGCCGTCAGGCTTTGAGCGGAGGGTTGCTTCTTGATATTACCCATGGATGGTTCCTTTTCCGTTAGATCCGGATTGTAATCAATCCGGCCGCCCCTGTCGAGGGAGGCGGCGCGCTGGACGATCGAAAAAGCCTCGTTGGTCGGGACGGGCGGATTCGAACCGCCGACCCCATGCACCCCAAGCATGTGCGCTACCAGGCTGCGCCACGTCCCGACGAAGGGACATAAATTATAGCAGAACTTTGGAAAAAATGAATAAAAATATTCAGGACGGGCTTTTCTTGAGGGAGGCGGCGATCTCATGGAGCCCGTCGCGGACTTCGGCCAGGACCTTCCTCAATTGTTCGGGATGGACGGTCTGGGGCGTCCGGAGCCCGAACTCCTCCTCGATCCGACGCCGGACGCCGGCCAAGGTCAATCCGCGCGTTTCGAGGAGCTCTTGGATGCGCCGGATCATAGCGACGTCCTTGGGGCGGAAGATCTTCTCGTCCTTAGCCGTCCGGCCCGAGTGGAGGAAAGGAAACTCCTGCTCCCAGGAATCGAGAAGGGCAGGATCGAGCTTCGTTAAACGGACGACTTCGTCAAGCGTGTAGACGAGCTTGTCGGGAGGCGCGTTCGCCTGTCGGATGACTTTATCGCCGGCGCCGGATTTCATCGAGGTCGGGTCCGTTCAACACATTAGCACGCCCCCGCCGGAACCGTCAATCCCCTCTGCGGGATAAGTTGTGCACGATGTCGCATGACAATCGCGTTGGACCCGCTCCAGGGACTATCAAGGCATTTGTCCCCTCCACGGGATAACTCAGGTACTATGTCGTCAGACAATCACTCAGGACCCGCTCCGGGGACCGGCAGCGGTTTCGCAGTACTCATAAGCCGGAAACGGCTTATGGGTGCGCTCCAACGGACATAAGTCCGTGGAGCTTCGGGCCGGGAGGGCGCGAGGCGTTGAGTCCGAGGCGGAGATTTCTGATATAATCCTTTCAACGGCGGCCGAACATGGAAACCGACGGACAGCACACCCCACTCGCCGAGCGGATGCGGCCGCGCAGCTTCGACCGCGTCTACGGGCAGGAGCATCTCCTCGGCCCGGGTAAGATCCTCAGCCAGCTCATCGAGTCGGGCCGCCTGGTATCCCTTATATTCTGGGGCCCGCCAGGATCGGGGAAGACGACGCTCGGCTCGATGCTGGCCCGCTACTTCGACGTCCCCTGCGTCTTTTTCAGCGCCGTCCTGTCCGGCATCAAAGAGGTCAAGGAGGCCATGGCCCGGGCCGAGGACCATAAGAAGATGTACGGGAAGCCGATCGTCCTATTCATCGACGAGATCCATCGCTTCAACAAGGCGCAGCAGGGGGCTTTTCTGCCCTACGTCGAGCGCGGGGACGTCGTCCTCTACGGATCGACGACCGAGAACCCGTCCTTCGAGGTCATCGCGCCGCTCCTGTCGCGGACCAAAGTCCTCGTCCTCCGCGAGCTTTCGTCCGAGGCGCTGGGCCGAATCCTCGAGGACGCCCTGGCCGATGCCGAAAACGGGTTGGGCGCTTTGAATCTCGCGCTGGACGCGGAGGCCCGCGAGCTCCTCATCAACTATTCGAACGGCGACGCGCGCCGCGCCCTCAACTCCCTCGAGATTGCGGCAACCCTGGCCCGAGAAGGCAGGATCACGGCCGAGGTCGTCCAGGAAGCCCTCCAGAAGCGAATCCTCCTCTACGACAAAAGCGGGGAGGAGCACTTTAACGTCATCTCGGCCCTCCACAAGAGCCTACGCAACAGCGACGTCGACGCCTCCTTGTATTGGCTGGCCCGGATGCTCGCGGCCGGCGAGGACCCGCTCTACATCGCCCGGCGCATGGTCCGCTTCGCCTCCGAGGACATCGGCCTGGCCGATCCTCAAGCTCTGGCCGTTACCCTCCATGCCAAGGAGGCCTACGAATTCCTCGGCTCGCCGGAAGGAGAGCTGGCCCTGGCCGAGGCCGCCGTGTACCTAGCCGCCGCGCCCAAGAGCAACCGGCTCTATTCGGCCTTCGGCGCGGCCATGAAAGACGTCGCCGAGCGCCCCCATGAGCCCGTGCCGCTCCAGATCCGGAACGCGGTCACCACGCTGATGAAGGACATCGGTTACGGTCGGGATTACGCCTACGCCCATGACTTCGCGTTCGGGACGACCGACATGGAGACCTTCCCCGACAGGCTCAAAGGCCGCGTCTATTACGAGCCGGGCGCGATGGGCTTCGAAAAGGACATCCGCAAGCGGCTCGAGTGGTGGAAAGCCGTCAAGGAAAAGATCAGGCGGGAGCGGGGGGGAGGCGGGGAAGGCTCTTAAACGACCCCTATTCGTCCTCCTCCTTTTCCTTGATTAGATAATAGATCTCCCAGCTCACCTCGTCGGCGAGGCAGCCCAGGCAGGATTTCTTGGTGGTGGCCAGCTCCTCGTCCTCGATTTTTTGCTTGAGAATGGCCTTGACCCGTTTCCGGATCTTGTAGAGCAGGATGTAGTTGACCATGGCGATTCGTCCCGCATGATAACAGCTTGTCCGCCGCCTGTAAAGATTGAGGCGGTCCCCGAAACATGGTAAGATGTGAGGCCCGTACGGACATGGCGCGATCAACCCGTTTCTCGGCAGTTTCGCTGGCGGCCGTTTTGGTCTGCTCCTCCTGCGCCCTGTTCCGCGGCGGATCCGAGCCCTATCCAACAGGCCTCGTTTTCCCATTGGCCGTCGACGGCCAGGTGGCCTATGAGGGCGAGGTCACGAGTTTAATCCAGCGGACGCCGATCGGCATCGTCTTCTCCACAAGAAAAGGGCGCGTTTATGCCATCGATGAGGCCGGTCGCAAGATACTTTGGTCCTATACAATCCCCGAAGCCGTCGAGACGCCTCCTGTCGTCGGGACCGATGGGCTGACCGTTTGCGACCAGACGTCCGAGCTCTATCGGCTGTCCTTCAAAGGCGAACTTGTCTGGAAAGCAAGGCCCAAGGGGCGGATCGTCACGAAATTGGCGGAGGCGAACGGCGTCCTCTATTTCGGAGTTCCCGGGGAGATCGTCGCCTGGAACGCGGCCGACGGCCGCGAGCTGTGGCGCTTCCGGCCCAGGTCGAAGCTGACGGCCGGACCCTTAGCGGCCGGAGGGCTGGTCATCATCGGATGCATGGACAAGACCATTCGGAGCTTGACGGCGGAAGGCCGGCCGGCCTGGACGTTCCATGCGGCCGCGGCGGCGGAAGAGTTCATAGGCGTGGACGAAGGCCGTCTCTTTTGCGGGGGCCAGGATGGATTCTTGCATGCCGTCGATCTCAGCAAGTTCAGGGACAGCTGGAAGGTCAGGACCAACGGCGCGGCCCGGGGCGCAGCCCTCGTCGCGGGGAAGAGGCTGATGTTCCTGACGGCGAACAATGTCCTCTACTGTCTGGACAAGGGCTGCGGAAACATCCTCTGGTGGCAGCCCGTGCCGGCCCGCCCGCATTTCGACCCCGTTCTGGCGGGCGAGCGCGTCGTGGTGGCGACCCAGTCCCAAGTCCTGGTTGCCTTCGACATCAAAACGGGATTGAAGGCCGGAGAGTTTGTCCAAGACAGGGAATCGCGGTCCAACCCCCTCTGGGCGGCCCCCTTCCTGATGTCCAACGTGTCCGACGAATCCAAGGAACAAGGCTCTCTGATTTTCCTTAAAAAAGTCGTCAGTGTCCTGTTATCGGCGACGTTGCCCTCACCTTTGAAAGAAGGCCAGGAAGTGACATTCGGGGCCCAGGGGATCGGCTTCTTCAAGCCCCAGTTCGAGTTTTCCCTTAAAACCGGCGATAAGGTGGAGATTGTCCAGGCCGCTTCGGAAAAAACCCAATGGACATGGTACGATTCGAAAGAGGGGACCTATACGATCTCGGTCAAGGCCAAGGACGAGAAAGAGATGGGAGAGACGAGTTTAACCTATGTGATAGAAAAAACCGCGGCGGCGCCGCCGACGACGACGCCGGCAACAACGGCGGCGAATCCGGAAGCACCGAAAGCCGAGACCCAAGCGGACAAGGACGCCGGGCTGAAGCCTGAAAAGCCGCAAGACGCAAAGGACGTCGGACAAGAGCAGCCTCAAGAACAGCAAGGAGGATTAAGAATGACGCGGAACGAAGCCATGGAGCTTGTCAAAGCCCATCTACCCAATCAGAATCTGGTCAAGCACTGTCTGGCCGTCGAAGCCTGCATGAAGGCGGTCGCCCCACGGCTCGGCCAGGACGCCGAGCCGTGGGGGTTGGCCGGCCTCCTCCACGACCTGGATTACGAGAAAACCGCGAAAAGCCCGGATCTCCACACCACGGAGACGGTCAAGATGCTCGATGGGCGCGGCCTGAGCCCGGCCGTCATCCACGCCATCCAGGCCCACGCCGGCAAAGTTCCCTGCGAATCGGCCATGGATTGGGCTATCTTTTCGATCGACCCCTTGACCGGGCTGATCATCGCCGCGACGCTCATGCACCCTTCCAAGAAGCTCGAGGCGATCGACCTCGAGTTTATCAAGCGGCGCTACAAGGAAAAGAGCTTCGCCAAGGGGGCCCGGCGCGAGGAGATCGAGATGTGCAAGAACGCCGGGCTCGAGCTGGACGAGTTCATCTCGATCTGCATTAAGGCCATGCAGGGGATCGCCGCCGACCTTGGATTATGAACTCTTAAACACCCCTTCCCTGGCCCCCGCTTCCCGCGCCCGTTGATATCGTTAGGCGGCCGGTGGTATACTTCAAGTCCAAAGGAGCCAAAGATGATGATTCCTAACAGCCGGCGATCGGCCCTTGTTTTCCGAATTTGCGCTTTAGCGCTCGTCCTGGCTTCTGCGACGGGTCTTTGGTCAGCGACCTATTATGTAGCCACAAACGGCAGCGACAGTACTCCGGGAACTTCAGCCAAGCCCTGGGCGAGTCCGGCCTACGGATCGCGCCAGATCAAGGGGGGCGACACACTGATCATCCGAAAGGGTCGCTACATCGTCAGCGTCTACGATGACGACATCATGTTTCCTCCGTCCGGCACGTCTTCGGCCTGGACAGTCATCAAGGGAGAAGACGGGGCGCGTCCGGTCATCGCCGGCCGCAACGATCTCTTCGCGGCTATGAATCTGGCCGGAAAAAACTATATTCAAGTTGAGAACCTCGAGATCACCCACGACAACAAGGTCAGCGGCGAAGCGACGTACTTTCGAACGGGCATTACCATTTCCGGAAGTCCCTCGCGATCCATCCTCCTCAAAAAGCTTTACATTCATCACGTCGACGAGTACGGCGTCGATATGCAGGATGTCCAGGGCATCAAAATCCTGAACTGCCGGCTAGAGTATTGCGGCTTCGGCGCGGTCGGCGGGCCGGAAGGAACGGCCGGCGGGATCCGGAACCTGCTCATTCAGAGCTGCACGCTGTCCTACGGCGGCCATTACTATCGGGGCGGGAACGGCAAGGATCGGCCCTATGATCGTCCGGATGGGTTCGGCATCGAGCCTTCCAACGGCCCGATCCAGATCATCGATACCCGCGCCGAACACAACTACGGCGACGGCTTGGACTCCAAATCTAAGAACACGACCGTACAGAGGTGTATAGTCGGCAATAACTCGTGCGACGGCGTCAAGCTCTGGGGCACCAACAGCATCGTCGAGAACACGCTGATTTACGGGCGGGGAGACGGCAACTCCACCACGACCCCCTGGGCCGCGGTCGTCATCGGTGACGACGAAAAAAACGCGACGTTCCGGCTGACCAACCTGACCATCGATGATTACCTCGGCAAAAATTATCTCATTTATGTGCAGTATGATGAAACTGCCACCATCACGCTCAATATCCGCAATTGCATCTTCCGAGGCATGGGAACCAACTGTCCGCTCTTCATCGGAAACGAAGGCGAGGTCAAGCTCAATGCGGATCACAACCTCTTCTACCTGCCGAAGAACGCGATCATCTTAAGCCATGGCAGCAAGGACTATACGAAGAGCAATATCAAGACCTTGGGGACCGGCAATATCTATGGCGACCCGAAGTTCATCTCCCCGGCCTGGGGCAAAACCGGCAATTACCATTTGAAAAGCGGCAGCCCGGCGATCAATCATGGGACCTCAACCGGAGCGCCTAAGGTTGATCTGGATCGGAAGAAGCGGGATTCCAAACCGGATATCGGCGCTTACGAATATGGGGCGGCCCACGCGGCCGCTAAAATAAAATCTTTTTAAAACCTGAAGGAGGTGCCATATGAAGACCTATGGTTCCAAGCATAATTTGTCAGCGCCAATAAAGGCGTTCTTTATTCTCTTCATCGGTCTCTCGGTTCTTTTCGCTTCAGTTACCGAAGTCCAAGCTTCTTCTTGGAAAAAAGTGAACAAGTATGGCCCCAGTGATCGGTATCGTTATGGCGCGGCTTATGATTCTACCAATAAGTTCGTTTTAATATTTGGGGGCAAAGACGGCCCGGGTGACGAGTATAGTGACTTTTGGAAATGGGACGGCGTAAAGTGGAGTGAGATTATTACCGCCACCCATCCTTCCAATCGCCAGGAACACGCCCTGGTCTATGACAAAGATCGAAAAATCCTGGTGTTTTTTGGAGGATGGCAGTCCGGATCGACGAATAGCTATCAAAAGGACACCTGGGAATGGAACGGACAGAGTTGGAAAGAAATTTTGAAGAAAGGGCCTTCGGCACGGTCCACCCATTCCATGGTTTATGATTCAAAAAGAAAGAAGATCATTTTGTTCGGCGGAACGGATGATAAAAAATGCTTGGGCGATACCTGGACATATGACCGCAAGGGATGGAGGAGAGTGGCCAACAGCGGGCCGCCCGGGCTTCTTGCCCCGTCTTTGGCTTATGATGTCGAGCGTGACCAGGTTGTCTTGTTTGGCGGCTTCAATGAGCAAGGCTATAATGGCGATACCTGGATTTGGAACGGCTCGGTGTGGACTAAGATCAGCCAAACCGGCCCCTTGCCCAGGATGGGCGCGGCCATGGACTATGATGCGAGTTCTGGTGTGGTTGTGCTCTTCGGAGGCATCGTGGGCTATTGGCCAAATTACCTGTACTTCGATGATACTTGGGTTTGGAACGATAAGAAATGGACCCAGCTGAAGATATCAGGCCCTTCTCAAAGAGCCAATGCAAAAATCGTCTACAATGAGAAGACAAAAAACTTTTTTCTTTTCGGAGGAGATGACCCCAAAGCCTCCAGTGCCCTTAGGGACAGTTGGATATTTACGTATAAAAAATAGAGAAGAGGGGAATTACGGGTACCCATCAGCCCGGGGCTATTTCTTCTTGGGCGTCGCCACGTAGATATTGCCAGTCGCCTCGCCCACCCACTGGTCGGTAGACGGCGCCCATGCCGCCTTCGCCGATTTTTTCCAGGATGCGGTAGTGGAGAAGCGTCTGGCCGGTTATGGACATTGGACCTGCTTTAGTTCCTAGTCTCCCCATCGCACTTTCAGACCCACTCTCACGGAAAAACCTGAAAGGTCGATGACCGCTTTGCGGACATTGTCGTATATCCCCCCCGTCGGCTCATCCGCAGCGATGACAAAGCCGGGGAATTGTCCCCATTCCGTGTACCACAGTAAGGCATCCTCCTCCGTTTGGCCGCCCGCCAGGAAATCGCCCTGGAAGCCGGTTAGCCGGGCATATCGCCCAATTCCTTCAATGAAAAGTCCGAGGCGGCGATTGATCTTGAAATCCAATTCCATCCCTCCATGCAATCCAAGCCCGCCGGATGTCCCCGTCCAGCTTTCGTTATAAAGTCCCGGGCTGTTTTTATTGTTTTTTTGATACTTCCAATCAACGGTCCCCAAATAAAGGCCGATGCCGCCGATCGCGCTGAGGTTCAGCCTGTTATTGGAATAGACATCAAGATGGAGGCTCAAGGTGAGGGGGATTGCCCGGACGCCCGGGTTAAGTTTTTCCTCATAAAATTCATAGGGGGCGAGCTTGTCGCTCTTCCAGGCGCTCTCCCGGAGGCTTTCCTTTCCCGTCAGGATATAACCCGTGCCCAATCCAATCCCCAATCGCCGGTCGATGGGCAGGATGACCTCGACGCCGAATTCCCCTCCTAAATGAAAAGGGCTGAATTCTCCGTTCTCAATATGACTATAGGGGCTCGCTTCCACCCCATCATCCCAGCCCTTCAAGCACTCGCTGAAATCGCCCAGCAGATGATAGGTTGCCCCTCCGAATAATTTTATCTGGAATCCGGGTCCTCCCTCGGCTTGAGCCGCCGCGGGTAAAAAAAGAATCAACAAAAAGACGACGGCCATAAACGACATTGTCTTCATGACTTTGTCCCTCCGTTAGCCCTTAAAGAAGATAACGAAGAAGAGCTTGATTGGCATCGATATCAGCTCGGGAATAGAATACTCTTCGTGGAATGAATAATCATCAAATTTTATCGTCTTCGATATCGACAAAGACCGCTGGGTAACGCCGATCCTCAAAGCCCTTATTCCGGTTGAAAATCTCGGGTTTGACTAAGGTCGCCGGCTCCGGCGGGGCCGGATTTCCCGTTCAGCAATTCATCCGCGGCCAGGACCGTGAAGATGTAGCTTACGGCGCCGCCGATGACGTTCTCGGCCTGCTGCCAGAGGAAGGGGAAATTATCCTTGAGCTCGGGGAAGTCGGGCCGGATCAGGGCGGTTCCCGAGACGTTCATCCCCGGGATATAGGACCAGTCCGCCCGGTTGAAGCCGTAGCCGACCGTCAGCGACCTCGCTCCGACGCCGGACACGAAAGAGACGTTGGAGCCGGGGTGGCAGCCCAGGACGTAGTTCAGAACCCGGAAAATCGTCTCGGGCTTGAAGAGCCCGGGGAAAGCCTTGAGTAGGAAATACCGGCCGACCGCGAAATCCTGGATGTCCCAGCCGATGCCCCAGATCTCGGGCCGCCAGAGAACGCCGAAGGGGTTGGCGGAGAGTTCGCGTTCGGTTTCCTCGGCGTAGCGCGCCGCGGCCCGGCCGACGGCGTCATGGAACGGCCGATCCTTGAGGAGAGGGAGGACCCGGCTGACGGCCCAACCGACATCGCCGAAGTTTTTCTCGATCACGGGCAGAAGCGCCGCGAGTCTTTCCC
>JALHUR010000486.1 GCA_022867325.1 Candidatus Aminicenantota bacterium
GTAGCTGAGATGGCCGGCCTTGGAACCGCGGCCGAAATCCGTCTTCTTCATCTCGACGAAGTTCCCGACATGGGCGCCGGCGCGGATGACCGTGCCGGACCGGAGCCGGGCGAACGGCCCCACGCCCGACCCCGCCTCGAGGAGGCAGCCCTCGATGACGGTCGCGGTCCGGACTTCGACGCCGTCGCCCAGGATGGAATCCTTGATATGGGCGTAGGGGGCGATCCGGCAGCGCGCGCCGATCGTCGTCCGCCCCTCGATGACCACGCCGGGCCCGATCGTCGTATCGGGACCGATCGCGGCCTCGATGTCCACCCAGGTCGCCGCGGTGTCGGCGAAGCCGACGCCGTCCTCGGCCAGCGCCTTGAGTTTTCTGTCGCGAAGAACGGCTGCGGCCTTGGCGAGCTCCCAGCGGGTGTTGATGCCCAGGATCTCGTCCGCGGCGGAGGTTTTAAGAAGGCCGACCTTGTTCCGCTGCCTCTGGAGGATCTCGACGAGGTCGGTCAGATAGTATTCGCCCTTGCGGTTCTTGTTGGAAACGCGGGGAAGGGCCCGCAGCAGGTCCGCGGCCTTGAAGACGTAGACCCCGGCATTGACCTCGCGGAGGGCCCGTTCGGCCGGCGAGGCTTCCCGCTCCTCGACGATGCGCAGCCCGCGCTCGCCGCGCACGATCCGGCCGAACCCGGAGGGATCCTCGAGGTCGGCCGTCAGGAAGGTCAGGGCGTGGCCTTTCCGGCGGTGGAGGGCGATCAAGGGGCGGAGCGTCTCGGGCCGGAGGATGGGGAGGTCGGCGTTGATGATAAGGACGTCGGCGGCCTCGTCCTCGCGGAGGGCCGGACGGGCGGCCATCACGGCGTGGGCCGTCCCCAGCCTCTCTTTCTGGCAGGCGAAGGAAACGCCGGGGCCTTCGGCCTCGCGCATGACATCGTCCTTCTGGTGGCCGACGACGACGACGATCCGGTCCGGACGGAGGGCCCTGATCGTGTCCAGGGTCAGCCGGAGCATGGACTTGCCCAGCAGGGGGTGAAGGACTTTGGCCCGGCCGGACTTGAATCGGGTCCCTTGGCCGGCGGCCAGGACGACGGCGACAAGCCGATGTTTCATGCGACCCGGGTCAGGACCTTGAACCTCTTGTCCTCCCAGAGGGGTTCGAAATCGATCTCGTTCTGGGCCAGGATTCTGAAGTACTTATCCTTCTGGATGGCCTTCTTCAGGGATTCGAGGGACTCATCGGTTCGGCCCTGGATGCAGTGGATGTCGGCCATCAAGTAATGGACCTTGCCCTCGTCGCCCTTCATGTCGAGGGCCTTTTCAAGGAGCTTGAGGGCTCCGTCATAGTCCCCCTGGTTGATCTTGTAGACGGCGCAGAAATAATGATCGTCGACCGTCTTCAAGGCCATCCGCTCCTTTTTCTCCCGGTTCTTGCAAAGCTCGATATAGATCCGGGCGCGGTCGACGAGCTCCGGCTCGGCGGGGTACTTCTCGATGAACTCGGCCAGGGAATCGGCGGCCTTGTCGAAATCCCCCTTGTGGAACTCCTTCATGGCCTGGCCGTAGGACGCCAGCGCTCTTTGGTATTCGTCTTTTTTGACTTTCTGGTCTTTCACGGTTATTCTCCCACTGAGGCGGTTCGCAATCCGTTGAGCCCGCCTATTTTAGCCCAGTTGCCCCCCTTTGGCAAGCCCGCGGCGCCCGTCCCTTAAGTGCGGCCAAGGAGGAAGCGGACGGCCTGGAGGTGGAGGGCATGGCCGGCCCTCCAGGCCCGGAAATGGCCCAGGACGGGGCGCCCCAGGAGGGCGAGGTCGCCCAGCAAGTCGAGAACCTTGTGACGGACAAATTCGTCCGGGAAACGGAGGGGCGGATTCACGACTTTATCGTCGTCAAGGCCGATTGTGTTCTCCAGGTAGCTGCCCAGAGCCAACCCGCGGACCCGGTAGGATTCGAGGTCGCCTACGAATCCGAATGTCCGGGCCGGAGCCACTTCCTTTGCGAAAGACGCGGCGTCGATATCGAGGCTGATCTCCTGGCGGCCGATGGCCGGGTGGGAGTACTCGATTCCGTAGCTGATCTTGAAGCCCTGATACGGCTCGATGGCCAGGGATGCATCCTCGGATTGGAAAAGATGGGGCTCGACGATCTTGATCGGGTCCCAGGCGCGACCGATCGGTTTGGTTCCGACTTCTCCGAGGGCACGGACGAAAGGGGCGGCGCTTCCATCGAGGATCGGGACCTCGGCCGCCGTCAGCTCGATCTCGGCGCTCCCGATCCCGAACGCGTAGAGCGCGGCCAGGAGGTGCTCAAGGGTCAGGACTTCAAAGTCGCCGTCGCGGAAGCACGATGAGTTTTTTGCTTCCATCTTGCGCGGATCAAGGACGGCTTCCCGGCCCAGGTCCAGCCTCCTGAACAGGATACGGCCGGTCTCGGATGGCTTGATTCGCAACTCGACGGGCAGGCCGGAATGGACGCCCACTCCCGAAATTTCGGCCTTCCGTTCCAGGGTCATCATTTCCGGCATGAGGGCAACCCTTCCCAGTATATCCGAAATAGAAAAAAGGCGACAGAACGGTCAGAGGCTCGTCACAGCTCCGCCAGCCGTTTCCTTGCATCCGCGACTTCGGGAAGGCCGGGATCAGCGTCCTTCCAGAGGTCGAGGAATTTCCGGTAGTATTCGCGGGCCTTTGTATTTTCGCCCTCCTGCTCGGCGATCTTCCCTAGCATGTAAAAGCTTCGGGCGTAAATATCGCCGAAGCGATGGCGGCCGATGGTCAGCGCCGCAATTTTCTCGTACTCTTTACGGGCCTTGGCCAGGTCCCCCGCTTTGAAATAGGCCCCGGCCAGAGTTTCAAAATAGAGCGCCTGTTCATCGGAGACGGAAGAGTTCTCGTGGGCCAAGCCCCTCACGGCCCTCGTCAGGAGTTCGATCGCCGCTCCCGTGTTTCCTGTCTGAAGCTCGATCGAGCCCAGCAGATGATCGACTCTAATCGTTTCGTTTTTATTCATCCCCTGTCGGATAAGCGCGGATAATTCATCGGCCGCCCGCCGGGCTTCCCCCGGCGAATTCATGGCGCAATAGGCCAGCCCCTTTCTATGCAGGGCCAGTATTTGGAGGCTCAAATTATCAACCGCCGCCGCGGCATTGCGGCTTTTTTCATTTTCTTGGACGGCTTCGGCCGAATGCCCCGATCTCCATAGACAATAGGCCGACAGAATGCGGAAGGCGACGGCTGTTTCCTTTTCGTTCAGTTTCTCCAGGGCTTGAACCGCCTGCTCGGATAATGTGCCGGCCTCATTGAACTTTCCCTGAAGGATAGCCAAGGCAATGGAGTTATAAAGATAATAGCCCTGCGCCATCGGGTCCTTGAGCTCGAGAAGCTTCTTGTTTTCCTCGGCCGCCCGGATTAAATCGCCCTGGTAGAGGAACAGGTTGCCTTTGTAGATATAATTCAGCGCGGTCCCTGGGCTGAGGGCGATGGCCTTGTCGATTTCCTCGAGGGCCTCATTATATTTTCCCAGGTAGAGATAGTAATCAGCCAGGTCGGCATGGAGAGGGCCGCTCTCGCCGATGTTCCGAAAATAGCCGTCTATGACGTCCCTGGCCATATCCGGCCGACCCAGAGCATGATAGGCTGTGGACAAGTAGCTATAGGCATAATAGGTCTTATCCTTGTTTCGGACCGCCACCAAGCTGTGTTCGATAGCCTTGTCCCACATCTCAAAGACGAGATAAGTGTAGGCCAGCTTGATATTGGCGAATGAGTCGCCGGGATACGCCTCCAGGAATTTGTTAAGCGCCTCGATGCCCTTCGGGGCCGTCCGATCGGATCGGAGATAATAATCCGCCTCGAGAAGGAGCCGTTCTTTGAGCGAGATCCGGTCGCTCAAGGACAATGCCTTCTCGAGGCATCTTCTGGATTCGTCAAAGAAATACGAATTATTATAGGACATCGCCATGGATCTGTAAGCCATGGCGAAGCCGGGGTCGATGGCCACGGCTTTCTTCATCAGCTCGATGCTCCGCGCATTATCGCCCTTGATATGGGCTTCCCGCCCTTCGACATAGAGGAGAAACGTTTCCGGAGACGAAGTGGTGATCCTGCCCAGCTCGGCATCGACGTCGCCCGAGATCTCGGTCCGGGTCAGCTTCAGATCCTCCTTGACCTTCAGGGTCATGGCATCGACCATGGTATAAAAGCTCTCGATGCCCTGCCCGGCCACCCAGCCCGAGCCGGCCGTTTCGCCCGTCCCGAACGCCTTGAGCGTATAACTGAGGCGGAACGAATCCCCCGCTTTAGTCAACTGGCCCAGGAGGATATGGTTCACTCCGCCTTGGACGGCGACTTCCCTGAGGGCTTTGGAGGAATAGCTCCCGGCTTCAAGCTGGTTCAAGCGGCTGAGGATATCAAAGAGCCGGTCGCTGGCAAGGACGTTGACGTACTTGGACTGCGACAGGTCCGTGATCAGAAGCTCGGGCAGGGCCTTGCGCCAGTGGTCCAGGCCGGCGTCGCCGGTGTTGTTATCGAAACGCATCACGGCCAGCGAGGGCTTCCCGGTCGAAGCGGCCGGGACGCTTTTTCGGGGCAGGAGTCGAAGCGCGAAAATTGCGGCAACGACAAGAACGGCGAGAGCCGCCGCCGGGATGACGAGCTTCCGCGGATTGAGCTTGACCGTGATCTCCCGCGAGGTCGAAGGCTTGACCGAGGGCAGGACCTTCTCCGTGGTCGGGATCCCCTTCTCGATCTTGCCGAGTTCGGAAAGAAGGTCCTGGGCGCTCTGGTACCTCTTGGCCTTGTCCTTCTCCAAGCAGCGCAGGATGAGGCGAACGAGGTCGTCGGGGATCTGGGGGTTGATCTCCCGGGGATTCCGCGGCGGTTCGGTCTTCTGTTTGACGGCGATGCCCAGGAACGACTCGCCCTCGAACGGCACCCGGCCCGTCATCATCTCATAGAGAATAATCCCCAGCGAATAGATGTCCGAGCGGCCGTCCACTTCCTGGCCCTCGATCTGCTCGGGCGACATGTACTCGGGCGTGCCGATGACGACGCCGGCCCCGGTCATCCCCTTGACCTTGAGCGAGCGGGCGATCCCGAAGTCCATGATCCGGACGTTGCCCTCCCGGTCGATCATGATGTTCTGCGGCTTGAGGTCGCGGTGGACGACGCCCAGGCGGTGCGCTTCGGCCAGGCCCTCGCAGACCTGCCGGGCAACCAGGACCGCCTTCCCCGCGCTCATTTGGCCCATCATGCGCAGGACGCTCTTGAGGTCCTCGCCCGGCACGTATTCCATCGTGATGTATCGGGCGCCGTCGTCCTCGCCCAGGTCGAACATGCGGCAGACGTGGCGGTGGGCGATCTTGCGCGCGAAGCGCAGCTCGTTCGAAAAGCGCTCGATGGACGCCTCGTCGGCCGAGATCTCGGGCTTGAGGAGCTTGAGGGCCACCTTCTCCTTGATCCTCTCGTCGAAGACCTTGTAAACCCGGCCCATGCCTCCCCGGCCCAGCTCCTCGATGACCTGATAGCGTCCGGCGAAGGTCGAGCCCGTGGCCAGCTCCTTGAGGACGACCGTCCGGACGGTCTCGGTCGAGCTGCCGCGGTCCCCCGGAGCCGGCAGAGAAGCCGCGCATTTCCCGCAGAAGACCGTCTTGTCCGGATTGTCGAAGTGACATTTGGGACACTTGATGGACATGCTTACCCCTCGGACAACTTGGCGGAAGGATATCATTGATTGGAGAACGGGTCAATCGGAAAATAGATGTTCGTCGCCAATTTTGGTAGAATGGGAGACATGATATCCCGCCTCGAAGACATCCTCGACAAGGTCGCCGCGGGCCGGCTGACCCGGGCGGACGCCCTCCGCGAGCTCAAGGACTACCCCTACCAGGACCTGGATTTCGCCAAGATCGACCACCACCGCGAGCTCCGCAAAGGGTTCCCGGAAATCATCTACGGCCCGGGAAAAACTCCCGACCAAATCCTTAAAATCGCCCTCGAAATCGTCAAGAAGGGTTCGAACCTGCTGGCGACCAGGGTCGAGCCGGATGTCTACAAGCGGATCCGCCGGAAAATCCCCAAAGCCGTCTACAATCCCGCGGCGCGGACCCTGTCCCTCAAGCAAAAGACGGCCGTCACCGGAAAGGGCCGGATCGCCATCGTCACGGCCGGCACGTCCGACATTCCGGTCGCCGAGGAAGCCTACGTGACCTGCGACATCCTGGGCAACGAAACGGTCCGGATTTACGACGTCGGCGTCGCCGGACTCCATCGCCTGCTGGGCGAGATGGACAAGCTCCGCGCGGCCCGGGTCATCGTCACCGCGGCCGGCATGGAGGGCGCGCTCCCCAGCGTCGTGGCCGGACTCGTCTCGGTCCCGGTCATCGCCGTCCCCACCAGCATCGGGTACGGGGCGAGCTTCAAGGGCCTGGCCGCCCTCCTGGCCATGCTCAATTCCTGTCCGGGCGGGGTCGGCGTAGTCAACATCGACAATGGGTTCGGGGCCGCCTACCTGGCCAGCCTTATAAACCACCTGTAATCAAACCCTCGACTCCCCGGCATGAATGCCGGGGCTTGGTCAGGGTTGACCCTGAGCCCACTCAGTCCTATCTCCTCCATAGGGGCTGAGTGCAAAAGTGGCGCTTCTCGCTCCCGCCCCGGAGCTCCTTGGAGCGACTGTACTCATAAGCCGGAACAGGCTTATGAGTGCTGATAGGCGGGGCTGAGCCCAGGCGAACGGGTTATTTGGCGGCTCGCCTTGACAAATCAGGGGGCGGTCCCTATATTAACTTGGTAAATTCAGAATAATCTCTATCTTATATGGAAATCGTCGAACAGGTCAGGCAGGCGGCTTCTATTGTCGAAGTCGCCTCCCAATACACGACCCTCAAGCGCCGCGGCAGTAAGCAGGTCGGCCTTTGCCCCTTTCATTCGGAGAAAACCCCCTCCTTCACCGTCGACGAGGACAAGCAGCTCTACCATTGCTTCGGCTGCAACGCGGGCGGGGACGTCTTCTCCCTGGTCATGGAGAAGGAGCAGCTCAGCTTTCCCGAGGCCCTCAAGCACCTGGCCGAGAAGTACCACGTCCCCCTCCCCCTAAGGACGGGGTTCTCTCCCCAGGTTAAAAAGCTCGAGGAGCAGGTTCTCGAAATCAATGAGCAGGCCCTGGCTTTTTTCCGCCGGAGCCTGGCCAACACCCAAGAGGGCGCCCAGGCCATGGCCTATCTCAAAAAGCGCGGCCTCTCGGACGAGACCATCCAGGCCTTCAAACTCGGGTACGCCCCCAACGCCTGGGACGGCCTGCTGTCCCATTTCCAGTCCAGGAAAACCCCGGCCGCCCTGCTCGAAAAGGCCGGACTCGTCCTCCCCGGCAAGAAGCCCGGCGAATATTACGACCGGTTCCGGGGCCGGGCGATTTTCCCGATCTTCGACCGGTCCGGAAAAACCGTCGCCTTCGGCGGCCGGTCGCTCTTCAACCAGGATCCCAAGTACCTGAATTCCCCCGATACGCCCGTTTACACCAAGGGCAAGCTTCTCTACGGGCTCAACTTCAGCAAGGAGCCCGTCCGGGACAAGGCCGAGGCCGTTTTGGTCGAGGGCTACACGGATTACATAACCCTTTTCCAGGCCGGGCTGACAAACGTCGTCGCCTCGCTCGGCACGGCCCTGACCGTCCATCAACTCGACGAGCTCAAGCGCTTCGCCCCCAAAGTCGTCGTCAACTACGACGGGGACGCGGCCGGACAGCAGGCGGCCCTCCGGGCCGTCTCGCTCTGCTTCGAGAAAGGGATCCCCTCCGAGGTCCTCGTCCTCCCCGAAGGCCTGGACCCCGACGGGGCGATGAGGACATACGGCGCCGCCCGCTACCGGGAGCTGCTGGCCAAGGCCCTCCCCGGGTTCCGGTTCTTCATGGAACAGATCAGCCGCGGAAAATCGCTCGGGGTTCCCGAGGAGAAGGCCCGGATATTCGGCCACATCAGAATCGAGCTCAACAAAATTCCCGACCCGGTCACGCGCAGCGAATACATGAAGCAGACGGCGGAATTCTTGTCCATCGACGAACAGATCCTGAGGGCCATGACCCAAGGCCATTCCGCTCCGGCCAAGGCCGAGGAGCGGAGCGTCTTCTCCAATGCCGAACTGAGCCTCCTCCAGATCCTGATAAATCATCGCCCGATCGCCCGTTATGTCTTCGCCGAGATGGAAGATAATGACGTCCGGGGCCTTCCCAGCGAGCCCATCCTCAACCTCATCCGGAGCGCTTTCCAGGACGGGCAGGATTGGGTCTATGCGGAACTCCGGCCGAAGATCGATCCCCGTTTGGCCGGGGCTCTCGATCAAGCCCTTCTTGAAGAGGAGCAGGTTCCAACCGTCGAGCGGGCTTTGGACTGTCTTTACACGCTCCGGGAAATGCGGCTTGCCGATGAAGAGAAGAAGGTTAATGCCCAGATCAAGCTGGGAGAAATGGAAAAACTGGCCGGCCTCAGCTCCCGAAAACACGAGATCTCCCGGGAACGGATCGCCCTCCGGACGCGCAAGACGGCGGAATAGAGCATCGGAATGAGTGGTAGAGACGCATATAAGGACGCCGGGGGCCGGGACCCGGGCTAAGAGGAGAGACGCGTGTCTTCAGACGGCAAGTTCCAAAAGGACGAGATCAACCAGCTCATCACCAAGGGGCGGAAGCAGGGATTCCTCCTGTTCGAGGAGATCAACAAGACCTTCGCCGCCGACATGGACGCCGAGGAGCATTTCGACGACTTCCTGTCCTCGATGGACGGCTACGGGATCAAGATCCTCAACCAGAAGCAGGCCGAGATCCTGCCCCGCCGCCGCAAAAGCGACGTCGTCTCGACCCACGGCCTGGAACGGACGACCGACCCGGTCAAACTCTACCTCCGCGAGATGGGCAACATCTCCCTGCTGACCCGGGAGGGCGAGATCGCCATCGCCAAGGAGATCGAACGCGGCGAAAAGACCATCATCAAGGCCCTGTCCAGGACCCGGCTGGTCCTGAACCGGATCCTGTCCCTCGAGGACATCATCAAGGACAACTCCCACGCCATCCAGGAGATGTTCGACGTCAGCGAGGAGGACATCGCCGAGGGCAAGCTCGACAAGAAGCGGAAGCAGATCCTGGACCGGATCAAGGAGATCCGGGAAATGAGCCGCCGCCTGGACGGGATTCCGACCACCCGCCGCAAGATGATCACCCGGGGACGGCTCATCGTCAAGATGAGCCGCCTGATCCGGGAACTCAACATCCGTTCCTCCCAGAAGGAGCGGATCATCGACGAGCTGCGCCGTCTCCTCAAGCGGACGAACGACCTCGAGGAGACCCGGGAGGAGATCGCCCTCAAGCTCAAGCACACCAAGAGCAAGAAGACGGCCGCCGACCTCAAGGTCCGGCTCAAGGAGGTCGAGCGCCAGCGCCGCCTCCTCCACAAAGAGGTCGGCCTCGACTCCCAGAGCCTCCGCAAGACCATCCGCTCGATCGCGACCGGGAAGAAAATCAGCCACCAGGCCAAGAAAGAGCTGGTCGCCGCCAACCTCCGCCTGGTCGTCTCGATCGCCAAGAAGTACAGCAACCGCGGGCTCCAGTTCCTGGACCTGATCCAGGAGGGGAACATGGGCTTGATGAAGGCCGTCGACAAGTTCGAGTACCGCCGCGGCTACAAGTTTTCGACCTACGCGACCTGGTGGATCCGCCAGGCCATAACCAGGGCTATTGCCGACCAGGCCAGGACTATCCGTATTCCAGTCCACATGGTAGAAACCATCAACAAGCTCAGCCGCACCCAGCGCCAGCTTCTA
>JALHUR010000487.1 GCA_022867325.1 Candidatus Aminicenantota bacterium
CGCTCAGGAGCCGCCCCAGCCCGGCGTCGCGAGCTTCCCGCGCCACGGCCAACGCGACCCGAAAGGCCGCGGCCCGGATCTCCTTCATTTCGGGAAGGAGCAGCCCGCTTTCCCGCTGTTCCGCCGACACCATATCGCTCAAGGCCCGGCTTGCCGCCAGGAACATGGCCGGGGTCACTTTGGAGGACTTCACGACCAGAGCGCTCAATCCGACACCGGGAAATCGGTTCTCACCGAATGCCGCTCTCCGGGGCCGACCCGGACGAGAATCCAGGAGACGTCCCGGCCGTTGTCGTCCTTGCCCCGGGAGGCCTTTTGCCGCGCTCCGTCCACGACAAGCTCCGCCCAGCGGCCGGGAAAAACGGCCTTCCAGACGAGTTCCGGTCCCGCGATATTTTCGAACGCCGTCTCTTCCGTCGCCCGGTGCCGGACGCCGACGCTGTTTTCGAAGACCGGAACGTTCCTGAGCTCGGCCCATTCCGTCGGCGCCGCGAGGCCCGGCCGCGTAACCACCAGCCTCTCCCGGGCGTCCGGCTGAATGCCGAACAGTCCGGCCGCGACGGCCCCGATGACGGCGAAAGAGGCTTCGGGGTAATCCCGCCGCTGGGTTCCCGGGTCGCAGATTTTAAGGAGCTCGCCGCAGGCCGCGTCTTCGAGGCCGCAGCGATAAAAGACCTCGGGCAGGTAGGATTGGATCTCGATACCGCCGGGATTCCCGCCCAGAAGGCCGTCGAGGGTCTTCTGCCTCTGCGGCCCGCGAGGGATGAACCCGAAATAAAGGGTCAAGACGCCGCTCCAGAATATGTCATCGAACCGCGGCGTCTTGTCCTGGAGGAAGACCGGGGCGAAACGGCCCAGGCCCGAGTCCCACCCATTCCTGAGAAAGAACCCGCGCAGCCGGTCCGCTTTTTTGATGAACCGGCCGGCGGCTTTCTCATCCCCGCCGAGTTTGAGCATTTCAGCGTAGGAGAGATAGGCCCTGGCCATGGCCGCCAGGAGGTCGGAGCCCATCAGGGTCCGGCCGGAGTCCGGCCCTTCGTCGTAACTCCCCAAACCCCGGTTCCCGTACTCGGGCCTGTGCTCGGGAATCCCGTCGCCGTCCTTATCCCAGGCCCGGACATAGGCGTCGACGGTCCATTCGTAAAAATTCTTGAATTGCGGCCCATCGAGATAGGTCCGGTCCCCGGACCACAGGAACTGCCGCCAGCAGGCGTCCAGGACGTCGAAATTGGCCGGCAGGTTGTACCAGAAGTCGCCGTCGTTCTTGTAATCCACCGGCGCGGGCCGATTGTACTTATCGATCTCCCAAAACGAGCAGAAATCGCGCGGGGCCGAAATAGCCGCGGCGAACTTCTCGAGCATGTTCAGGTTGAAACGGGCCAGGCCGAGGACATGGGCGCCCAAGGCCTGATGGGAGACATCCCTCATGCAGAAGGCGAAGCGCCCGGGCAGGGCGGCCTCATACCAGTCGCCGACCGCGTCCCCGGTCTCCTCGGCCGGAAAAACATAATCCAGCGCCCGCCCCTTCGCCCAGGCGAAGGCCGCCGCCAGCTTCGGGTCCGAGGTCTCGAGGCGCAAGGGGCTTTCCGGCCGGACGTCCGGGCGAAAGCCGCCCGGCGGCCTCAAGGCCAGGCTGAACGGCTTGTTTCTGTCGCAGACAATAAGGCCGTCCGCGATTTCGAGCCTCGCCGCCTGCAAAGACGAACGGTGTTTCCCCGGTTGAATGTGGTCCTCCGCCCCGAACGGGTGGGTGAAATAGAAAAGGAACGCTTCCGGTCCCTGAACGACGACCTCGCCGTGCCGCCCGATATCGGCGTCATCGGGTCTCGTGCCCGGAACTCCGAGGATCGTCCCGGCCTGCTCGGTCCAGTTCGCGAGGTCGGCCGAATGAAAAACGGCCATCCCCTGCCAGCGGTCGACGACCATCCAGTACGAGCCCCGCCACCGGAAGACCGCGGGCCCTTCCTGGGCCTTGCCCGTGACGACCGGGCCCCGGACGCTCCAGCGGAAAAGGTCCTCGCTATCCGCGGCGTAGATGTGAGAGCCGTGGGTTTCATCCTTGTACCACATCCGCCAGCCGCCGTCGGGCTTGGGATAGACGAAGGCGTCGATGACCCTGTCCGAGCTCAGGGCGATGACAGCTTCGAACTTCCAGCTCCGGAGGTCGCCGCTCGTGTAGTGGAGGATATGCCTGTCGCCGCTCCAGTCGGCCGGGACGCCCCGGACATAGGCGACGTACATGTGAAAAACCCCGCTGTGCTCGACAAGACACGGCGCCCAGAACGTGTTTCGGCCGGGCTCGAATTCAAGTCCCCGAGCGGTCCCGCGGCAGGTCCAGGTCAAACCGCCGTCCGCCGAAGAGGCGATGCCGATGTCGGTCCCATGGCACCAGCGGACGCCGTCCTGGGCCGCCGGATCGTTGGCCCGGCGGTTC
Organism: Candidatus Aminicenantota bacterium; assembly: GCA_022867325.1. Taxonomy (GTDB): domain Bacteria; phylum Acidobacteriota; class Aminicenantia; order Aminicenantales; family JAFGBC01; genus JAFGBC01. Next base: position 2,435 of record JALHUR010000487.1, read on the forward strand.
GTATAGAAAATCCACCAGGCCCGCTCCCTGTCGTTCCAGATGAGCGAAGGATCGGCGGCCCCGTCGAAAACGGGGTCTCGGAAGAGCGGAGCGGGCGGGTTCCGCATCTGAACCGCGGCGGTCGCCGCTCCGAGCGCGGAAACCAGGACCAGAACCAGACAAAGCCGGGCCGCTGTTTGCGTCATCGGAAGGTCCTCCATCCAAACCTCATTTCACGCCGCCGGCGTTTTCCCTCTCCGTTTCTTTTTTCCGCGACCGGGGCATGATGATCGCACCGGTTTTAAAATCTCCGAAGACCTCGGCTTTATCCTCGAGGAAGAGGCGCCCGACCAGGGCGCCCGTCGCGGCGTCGAGCTCATGGTCCGAGGCCGTCCGGCGCAGACCCTTGAGCCCGAGTTTTCTCAACCCTCGCAGCAGGCCGTCGTGGTCGCGCTTAGCGCGGGGGATTTTCCAGATGTCCTGCGCTCCACCGGGGTACATCTCGACGACGCGGATCCCCTTCCGCTCCAGGCTGCGGCGCAGCCCGATCCCCCGCTCGGTCAGGCCGCGCATCGGCCCCAGCGTGATCGGGAAAAAGGGGATGCCTCTCCTCCTAAGCTCAAGGTCGCATGGCCGATAGTGCTCCCCGTTCCGGTCGTCCATCGAGCGGCGGCCGGGCGGGAGGTTGAGCGGCGCGTCAACGGCGACGAGCGCGGGAGCGGCCGCCAGAATGTAGTCCTTGATCTCTTGGTCGGAGTAAAGGAGGCGCGTCTCGGCCCCGAGGCCGCGCAGGAGGCAGGCGCCGGTCGGCCGGCGGGCGGCCCCGGCCAGATCGATCACGATGACGTCTCGGCGTTTCACTCCAGGATGAGGGCGACTTCGCGCAACACCCGGACCGCGGCCTCGGGGAACGCCCGGCCGGCCAGCCGCTCGAAGTCCTTGAAAGACCGGATCGTCTCCGGTCCCAGGTTGGCCTCGCCCGTCGTCCGGAGACGGTCGAAGAGATCGGCCAGGGCGATCAGGCTGCTCCCCTTGGGGACGTCGGCCAGGTCCTTGTCGATCCGGCCGGCATCCTCGACATAGTGCCGGACATAACCGGAGAGGAGCGGCTCGACCTCTTTAAGCAGGGAGGCCGTCGTATTGAGCAGGACCTGATCGCGGCTTCCGATCTTAGCCCGCGCGCCCATCCCTCCCGACCGGATAAATTCTGCTACCTCCTCGAACAAACGCAAGTTGTTCTTGAGCTCGCCCGTTCCGATCAGAAGGGCGGCCGATTTGACGTTTTCGACGTCGCTCATGCCCATCCCGGCCTTCTTGGCCAGCATCCCGGCCAGGAGGGAGACGCGCAACGAAGGGGGTTTTTCCTCGTCGGCGACCTCGAAATACTTGAGCAGGATGCCCAGGACTCCGACATAGGCTTTCTGGATGTTCTCGATCTTGCGCTCCCGCTCGTCGGAAACGGTCCCCAGCAAAGCCCCGGTTAGAATCAAGAATCCGCCCCAGGCCAGCAGGCTGATGAAGTCGTCCAGAGACAGGCCGGCCTGGCCGCGCGCCAGGAGTCTCGTATAAAGGAAGAAGCAGAAGACAAGGAGGACACACAGGGTCGCGATCAGGACCGCCTTCTTCTTTCCCAGATAATAGCCGGCCAGGATGACCGGGAGAAAAAAGAAATTCAGGAAGGAAACCCTATTGGTGACGAGGATCCCGATCAGAGCGACGCCGGCGATGACGAGCAGGATGATGAAGACCTCGAAATGGAGGCGGGCATAAGCGGCGAAGCGGCGCAGGGTGGGCATGATCGCTATCAATTTTATACCACCCCGGACGATCTCAAGTCAACCCCGATCAAGCCTCGGCATTCCTGCCGGGGCTTGATCGGTGCTGACCCTGAGCCTCGCTGCCTATCCCCG
>JALHUR010000488.1 GCA_022867325.1 Candidatus Aminicenantota bacterium
CCTCCTGCTCAAGAATAAGACCGGCCGCGATTTTTCCTCCGTCGATATAAAAGTCACCGTGCCGGAAGAGGCCGGTCCGCGGCTCGGCGACCTTCTCCTCAGCCACGGCCAGGAGCCGGTTTCCGAGGCCGAACGGACGCGTCTTAAGCCGTTCGCCTTCAACGGCCTTCAATTCACCGTCAGCGCCCGGGATGAATTCATCCCCCAGGAGACCATGGTCTGCTACATCCAGGGCGCCGGGCTCAGCGGGCCGGCCGGCCAGGCCGTCGCGTTCGGGATCTACGGGCTGGACGGACAGGTCGCCGCCGCGGCCGACCCGAAACCCCTCAAGGACGTTCTCGGTTCCGACGGCGAGCTGGGGACGACGTCGCGTTTCGATCTGGCGGGGCTCAAACCCGGCTACTACGAAGTCCGGGCTTCGCTCCTGGACGCGGGCGGCCGGACCGTCCTCGGCGCCAAGGCGCCCTTCATCCTGCTGGCCCAGCCGGTCGTCGTCGTCCCTTGGGCTTATGCCAAAGTTCGAGACGCGTTCCCCGACCCGGAGGGACTGACCGTTTTAGCCACCCAGCGTTTTATGACGCGCGACTACGGCCGGGCGATTCCCCTCCTCGAGCGGGCGCTGGCCCTCAAGGACAACGCCGGGACGAGGCTCCTGCTCGCCAAGACGCTCTTCGCCCTGAACCGTTTCCGCGATTCGATCGCCGCGGCGACTCCCGTTTACGAGGCGCGCGGCGACCGCGAGGCGGCCAAGATCATGGCCCTCGACCTGGCCGGCCTCAAGGACTGGGCCGGGGCTCTCGTCTATCTGGAGAAGCTCATGGAAGGGGCGACCGAAGTCGGCGTCCTGAACCTGGCCGCCGAGTGCCATGTCGAGCTGGGCCGGCGCGATAAAGCGATACCCCTCCTCGAGCGTTCCCTGAGTTTGGTTCCCGGACAGCCGGCCGCCCGGGCGCTCCTGGCGCGGGCCCGGAAGGGATCATGAAGACACGGAAGGAGACCCCATGAAAACAAGATGCGCGGGATATGTCCTCGCCCTGATCGCCGCCGTCGTCCTGGCCTGGCCCGGGCCGGCCTGGCCGCAATTTCAAGGGCGGCTCGAGGGCGTCGTCACGGACAGCGCCGGGGCGCCGCTGGCCAAGGTTGCGATCACGATCGTGTCCCAAAGGACCGCCTCCATGCACTACGATCTGACGACGGACTCCGAGGGCAGGTTCATCCAGGTCGGAATGATGCCGGGCTACTACCAAATCAGCTTCAAGAAAGAGGGCTTCATGCCCAAGTCTTCGGAGGTCCATGTCCGGATCGCCGATATCGCCAAGCTCGACGTCAAGCTCGAAAAAGGCGCGGAGATCATCGAGAAAGCCGTTTCCGACGCGGACCGGCTCTTCCTAAAAGCGAACAAGCTCTATGAGGAGAAGAAATTCGAGGAGGCCGTCGCGATCTTCCAGGAGGCCATCAAGCTCAGCCCCCTCAATTGGGGGTATTTCTTCAACCTCGGCCTGGCCTATAAGAAGCTCGAGAAGAAAGAGGATGCCTTGGCCTCGTTCCGCAAGGCCGTCGATCTCAACCCCGACAGCTACAGCTCCAACAAGGAGCTGGGAGAAGCCTTGGCCAAGGCCGGCTCGTTCGAGGAGGCCAAGCCTTTTTACGAGAAGGCGGCCGCCCTCAGCCCGGAAGATCCCGACGCCCATTTCAACCTGGGCGCGTGCCTGCTCAACACGGGCCAGACCGACGAAGCGCTCGCCCATTTTCTCAAGACGACCGAACTCAAGCCGGACTATGCGGACGCCTATTACCAAATCGGCACGATCCGGATCGGGCAGAATAAAATCGCCGAGGCCGTGTCGAACCTGGAGAATTTTCTGACCCTGGCGCCCAATCACGAAAAAGCTCCCTTGGCCAAACAGCTTCTCGAGTTTCTCAAGAAATAATATAAGAAATCTGGTATATCTCTAAGGCTGGATTGAATTAAGCCCCCCTTTCCATTTTTTTGAATAATAATCCAAGGTTTTGAATGGGGCGGTATTCCGCGTGACGAAACGGGCCTGTATTTAAATGATAATAATATAGTTACAGATTACATTCTATTGGCATGGATATTGCACTTCTAAAAAAAGAGAATGACATCTATATTGATTGAAAAGGAGGTGGTCAGCCAGTTTCAAAGAGCAAAATTTACCGGCATGGGCGGAGTGACGCGGGTCACTCCAGAGCTGAGGCAGATCAAACCCTTCGCATAAAACGGGGGGTTAGAGGAGGTATTAAGTGAGAAAGACTTTAATCGCCTTATGCGTGCTTCTGCTGGCCGTTTCTGCTATCGCCCAGCAGAGAACCGGCACCGTCTACGGCAAGGTCGTGGACCAGGAAGGGAACGCCCTTCCCGGCGTCACGGTGACCTTGACCGGAAACCTGACGGCGCCGCTGACGACGGTCTCTTCCGCTGAAGGCAGCTTCCGGTTCCTGTCCCTGCCCCCGGCCAAGGACTACGCCCTGAAGGCCGAGCTGACGGGGTTCAAGACCCGGACCGAGGAAGGGATTATCGTCGTCGTCGGCGGCAACACCAACATCACCCTGACCCTGGAAATGGGCGCTATCGAGGAGCAGATCACGGTCACGGCCGTGAGCCCGATGGTCGACACCAAGAAGACGTCCGTCGGCTCCAACGTCACCCAGGAAGTCCTGCAGTCGCTCCCGACCGCCCGCGACCCCTGGGTCGTCCTCCAGATGGCGCCCTCGATCATCGTCGACCGTGAGAACGTCGGCGGGGCGGAGTCCGGGCAGCAGTCCAACTACGTCGCCCGCGGCTCGGCGAGCTACAACAACAACGTCTGGGCCATGGACGGCATCGTCATCACCGACCCTGACGCCATCGGCGCGTCCCCCAGCTACTACGACTTCGACGCGTTCGAAGAGATGAACATCGTGGTCGGCGGCGCGGACGTCACCGTCCAGACCGGCGGCATCGCCCTCAACATGGTGACCCGGCGCGGCGGCAACAAGGTCAGCTTCGGCGGCCGCTTCTACATGGTCGATTCCAAGTTCCAGGCCGATAACTTCAAGCCCGAGTACGCCAAGGAAGGCGCCCTGGGCATCAACAAGATCAACAACAACAAGGACTACGGCTTCAACATGGGCGTGCCGCTCCTCAAGGACAAGGCCTGGTTCTGGGGCTCCTACGGCGTCCAGGACATCAAGACGACGACCGTCTACGCCACCAAGGACGACACCATGCTCCAGAACTACGCGGCCAAGCTGAACCTCCAGATCATCCCCCAGAACAGGTTCGAGGCCTTCGTCCATATCGGCGGCAAGAATAAGTGGGGCCGGTCCGCCACGGCCGCCAATCCCGACGGCCTCTATCAGGGCGGCCGCTATCACTTCGGATCGCCCATCATCAAGTTCCAGGACGAGCATATGTTCGGGGACAGCTTCTTCCTGTCCTTGAAGTACGCTTTCTCCGACGCCGGGTTCAACCTGACCCCGATGATGGACCTCAATTTCGAGAAGTTCACGATCTGGGACGAGACGGCGCAACGCTACTATAGCTCCGTGAACCGTTACTACGTCGAGCGGCCCGTCAACCAGTACAACGTCCTGGCCAACTACTACAACGACAACCTCTTCGGCGCCAGCCACGACGTCAAGATCGGGTTCGAGTACGCCGATCGGAACGCCTACACCGAATCCGTCTACGCCGGAAACGGTGTGATAACCAGGAATGTCAACTATCCCGTCTTCGACTTCGACGGCGACGGCAACCTCGATGTCCCCAGCTCGTCCAATTTCTACCGTTTCGACATCTGGAGAGGCTATTACAGCGACAACCACATCGACGCCTTCGCCGGCTATTTCAGCGACACGGTCACCTTCGGCCGCTTCAACCTGCTCCTCGGCCTTCGCTGGGATATGCAGAAGCCCTGGGTCAATCCCACTACGGTCTACGCCGTTGACAAGGGCGCGGCTTGGAAATCGATCGCC
>JALHUR010000489.1 GCA_022867325.1 Candidatus Aminicenantota bacterium
CGTCCTTGGTCAGATAGCGGCAGATGAAGTCGAGACTCCCCTCGTCGAACGGGTTGAGGAAAGCCGTCCGGTAGACGGGAACGACGTAGAGGTCGGAGAGGGCGGCGTCGACCATCCCTTTGAAGAGCGAGGAGCCGTCGACCCGCTCGCCTTCGGCCAGGACCATCTCGGCCTGCCCGGCGTTCGCGACCGGGACCTTGAGCTCCTTGAGCTTGCCGTCCAGGGCCGTGTAGTGGAAGGTGATCCGCTCCAGCTTCTTCTGTTCGATGACCTTCAGGAAGTCGGCCCGCTGGAAATCCGCCGGGGGCTTGTTGAAAAGGACCGAGAGCGGATTAGCCAGCGCGTAGGAATAGGGTTGGGTCGCCATCGATGACCTCTCTTTTCCTGAGTTGGGACGGCGCCCGCACCGAGCGCCGCCGGCGAGGCACCATTGTAATGGAAATCCGAGGCCCTTTCAAATTCAATAGAGCAAGTAGGGCCGGCGGAGGTTTTCGAACTCGGCCAGGCCGTCCTGGAAACCCTCCACGATGGCCGGAATCGCCTCCCCTCTTTCCAGGGCCTCTCTGACCCGGGCCGTCCCCATGATTTTATCGAAGTAGTCTTTGTGAAATTCGAACTTGTCCGGATAGAGGTCGCGGATCGTCTTGATGACGTGGAGCGCCGTCGCCAAGGGCCGGTAGGCGTTCCGGTCCAGAATATGGACCTGGCAGCCCCCGCAAGGCAAGCCCGCGAACTTGGAAAAAGTGGGAGTGAACCAGGCTTCCCTGAACCGGACGCCGGGCAGGCCGAGTCCGTTGAGAACCCGGGCCAGATCGAACCCGTCGATCCAGGGGGCCCCGACGAGCTCGAACGGCTTGGTCGTCCCCCGGCCTTCGGAGACGTTGGTCCCCTCGAAAAAGACCTGGCCCGGATAGACCGTCGCGGTCGCCAGAGTCGGCATGTTGGGCGAAGGAATGACCCAGGGCAGGCCTGTCTCGTCGTACCACATGCCCCGCTTCCAGCCTTGGGCCGGCACGACGGTCAACCGGGCTTTCTTGGCCAGGAAGCGGTCGTTGAAGAGCCGGGCCAGCTCTCCGATCGTCATCCCATGGCGCAGCGGAATGGGATAGAGCCCGACGAAAGAGCTGAAGGCCGGATAGTCGAGGATGGGGCCTTCCATGTCCGACCCGTTGATGGGATTGGGCCGGTCCAGCACGACAAACTCGATCCCGCTCTCGGCGCAGGCCTGCATGGCGTAGGCCATGGTCGCGACATAAGTGTAGATCCGGGTTCCGACGTCCTGGATATCGTAGATGAGAACATCGATATCCTTGACCATGGCCGTTTCCGGGAGCTTGCCCGTATCCTTGGTATCGCACGAGCGCATGTACTCATCGATCTTCTTAAGCATGCCCGGATCGGGCTTCAAGGATTGCCCGTAGAGGCTGAATACGGGAACTCCGAATTTATCGTCCAGGTAGAACGGGACGTATTCGCCGGCCTGGGCGTTTCCCCGGACGCCGTGCTCGGGCCCGTAGAGGGCGGCCAACTTGATCGCGGGAAGGGATTCGAGCAGCTCGGCCGTGGATCGGAGGTCGACGCCGACGCCGGTCGGGTTGGTGATGAGACCGATCCGCTTGCCCTTCACGAAATCGGGGAGATCGGCCAGGAAGACCTCGATGCCCGGCCGGACGGACCTTTCCGCGGCCATGAGGCTCCTCTCGCGTCCGCTCGCGGACCCGCATGTGAAGAGCAGGATAAGGGCCGCGGCCAAGCTGCAACTCAGACGGGAGAGGCTCTTCCCCGGCTCGGCATGTCGTCTCATGGCGACCTCCTTTGTCAGGAATTCATTATATATCAGGAATTCCTGGGACACGATACCGAATCCAGAGATTCGGTTCATGTCCCGGAATTCCTCGCCCACGTCTCTCGGCAATTTTGGGTCGCTATTGATTTGTCCCCGCCAATCCTCTATAAATGGACATTGGAGGATCGATGCCGAGACGACGAAAAGACGGAAATCCGCCCCTCATTCGGCTCTTCCTTCCGTTGGCCCTCCTCCTTATCCTTGCCCTCGGCGTCTCCCCTCTTCGCGCCGCCGACATCCCCTGCGTCTGGACCGACGTCGAACGAATCGTCGCCGTCGGCGACCTCCACGGCGACTACGAAAACCTTGTCGATATCCTCAAGGGAACGGGCCTTGTCGACGAGGTCCTTCACTGGGCGGGAGGGCGAAGCCATCTCATCCAGACCGGGGATATCATGGACCGGGGTCCCGACGCCCGGAAAATCCTGGACTTGCTGATGAAACTCGAACTCGAGGCCGCGCTGGCCGGCGGCAAGGTCCACGTTCTGATCGGGAATCACGAGATGCTCAATATCATCGGCATCGCCTTCGAGTATCCGGGCTATGTGACCTTGGCGCAATTCCTATGGTTTCTTCCCGAGGACTTCCGGGAAAGCCGGGAGAAGGAGGTTTTGAAAGGCGCGGCCGCGGACGGGAGCGATGCCAAGACGACC
>JALHUR010000490.1 GCA_022867325.1 Candidatus Aminicenantota bacterium
GCGTCGGCGAACGGGTCAAGTGGGGGAAATTTTCCGGCCTAGTTCCCCAACCGTTCGCTGATTTGTTTCGTGAACTCGAAATGAGTTCGGGGAAGGACCATGAGTTTATTATGCTGTAGCGGACCTGGGCCCGCGCCATTTGGCGCAGCCGCCCGTTGAGCCGGGCGAAGGCGGCCTAATAGAAAACGCCGTCCGATTATAACGGGACGCCGGAGGGACGCTCGACGGACGTCCGTTCGGCGAAACAGGGCGGTTTGACTTTAGCCGCCCGCCGGAGCTACGATAATCCGGGGATGAAAAAAAATGGATATCCGAAACAGAGCGCTTTTTTGGGGTGCCTTGATCTTCGCGGCCTCGGCCGCGATGCCGAAGGCCCCGGCGGAGGATCAAATGGCGGTCAAGATCGAGAGAAAAACGTGTTCGGCGGCCGACGGGGTGACCATCGTCTATTCCGCGGCGGGCGCGGGCGAGCCGGCCCTGGTCTTCATCCACGGCGGGCTGGCGGACCGCTCCTTCTATGACGGCCAGCTCCAAGCATTCGCCGGAAGCCACCGTGTTATCGCTCTCGACCTTCCCGGCCATGGAGAATCGGGCTCCGACAGGACGAAATGGGGTCTCCCCGAGTTCGGCGCCGACGTCAAGGCCGTCGCCGACGCCGAGAACTTGACGCGGATTATTCTCTTCGGCAATTCTCTCGGCGGGCCGGTGGCCGTCGAGGCCGCCCTGCTCCTGCCGGGGCGGGCTCTGGGAGTCGTCGGCGTCGACACCTTCCAGAGGGTCGATTACACCTACCCGACTGAGGAGGCACGCGCGAGGGCCGAGGCCTTTCGGGCCGATTACGCCGGCACCCTGAAACAGATGGTCAAGATGCTCTTCCACGCCGACGCCGATCCCGCCTTGATGGCGGACGCCGATCGCCGCATGTCGCGAACCCCTCCGGACGCGGCTTATGCCATGTTCATGTCCATGGCCGGCTATGATATGGCCGCACCGGTCCGCAAGCTGACGGTACCCCTCCGGGCCATCAACGGCGACCTCTATCCGACGGACGTGCCCGGGGTCAGGAAAATCAAGGCTGATTTCAACGCCATCATCATGACCCACATGGGCCACTACCCGATGATCGAGGGGCCGGACGAATTCAACCGCCACGTGGCCGAGGTCGTCCGGGAGCTCAGCCGCCCGTCCCACTAGAAGCCGCAACGGACGCCCCTCCCCCGCTTGATAAGCCGGAGCGAATGGGATTAAATGATCCCATGACCAGGATTTCCAAAAAAATCGTCCTTACCGCGCTTCTCATTTCCGCCGCGGGCTCCCTCCTCGGGGCGGCCGAGAGCCGCCATCTCGACGCGGCCAAAGCCGCGGCCCGCTGGCTGGACTCGGTCCAAATCAAGACCGAGCGGGGGATCGCTTGGCCGGCCGATCCCTCCGACCCGAACTCAATTAACGCCTCCCTCTACGCGGGCACGCCGGGCGTTATTTTGTTCTTCCTCGAACTCCACACGGCCACGGGCGATCCGGCCGCCCTCGACACGGCCAGGGCCGGGGCCGACGACGTTCTAGCCCGGCTCGAGGCCGAAACGGGCGCGGGCCTCTACGAAGGCGCGGCCGGGATCGGATACACGCTCGAGGAGGTTTTCAAGGCGACCGGGGATGAGAAGTATCGGCGCGGATTCCTGCTGGCCCTGGACATGATCCGAGCCGACGCCGTCCCGAAAGGAGCGGGAGTCGAATGGAGTTCGGTCACGGACATCATCGGCGGAAGCGCCGGGATCGGGCTGTTCCTGCTCTATGCCGACGAAGAGCTTGACGATCCTGCCTGGCTCGAACTCGCCGTCAAGGCCGGACGGCGCCTGATCGAGCTCGGCCGTCCCAAGGGCGACGGGCTCGACTGGACCATGGACCCCGGCTATCCTCGCCTGATGCCCAATTTCGCCCACGGGACGGCCGGAGTCGCGTTCTTCCTGACGCGCATCTGCGAGCGCACGAAACGGAAGGAATTCCTGGATGCGGCCCTATCCGGCGCGCGCTATCTCCAGGCCATCGCCAAGACCGAGGGGAATGTCTGCCTCGTCTTCCATCATGAGCCGGACGGCAAGGATTTTTATTACCTGGGTTGGTGCCACGGCCCGGTCGGAACGGCCCAGCTTTTCTACCGTCTCTCCCTTGTCAGCAAAGATCCGTCCTGGACGGACTGGGTTCACAGGAGCGCCCGCGGCATTTCGGCCAGCGGCATCCCCGAGACGCGGACGCCCGGATTTTGGAACAACGACGGGCTGTGTTGCGGCCTGGCCGGCGTTGCGGATTTCTTCCTGAGCCTTTACCGGACCGCCCGGGATCCCGCCGACCTGGCTTTTTGCGACCGCGTCACGGACGCGCTCCTGGCCGCGGCCGCGGTCGGGGACGGCCGGATGAAGTGGATCCAGGCCGAGCACCGGGCCCGGCCCGACTTTCTGGTCGCCCAGACGGGGCTGATGCAGGGGGCGGCCGGGATCGGGCTCTATCTCCTCCGGCGCGACGGGCTCGAGCGCGGCCGCGCCCCGCTCATCGTCCTGCCCGACTCGGGGTTCGGTCCGACGCGAAACCGTGCCCGCGGACTGGCGCTACCGAAAAGCGAAATAGACCTTCTTCAGGATCGTTAAAACCGGACCGTTGGTGCCTTCGACCAATAAAATTGTAACAAAGACACCCAGGGCTGTGATGGAGTTCATGACCGGGATGACCAAGATCATGATCGCGTTGCGGGCAAGATGCGTCCACTGTCCCTTATAGGAGCGCCAAAAATCGGCGGCGCGGCGCAGCGGACGGTCTTTAATCTTCTCCGGAACCGCGGCGACCCAGGCCAGGGCGCGATGGCGCACGGACGCCTTCCCCTCATACAGTTTGCGGGCGACCTCGATCATCTCGTCGCGGCTGCGGGCAAAGATATACTCGCCTCTCCCGGCGCGGGTCAGGTAGAGATAAAACGCGCCGAAGGTCCCGACGGCGAAGAACCAGCTGACGAAGTTGAGCAGCGGCACGCCGAGGAGCCCGGGCCCGGATCGCATCGCGGAGTTCCATGTCCAGAGCGTGAGGTTGGTCGCCACGGGGTCGACCGACAGATCGATCATCAGGCCGAGAATGGCGATCACCAGGGCGCCCCACAACCAGTGCAGGCGGCGCTCCGCGGGGAACGCGTCCTGGAACCTGTGCAGCACCCACGAGCAGAGATAGAAGACGGTCGCCCAGCCGAACATCGTCACCAGCGGCGCGTGAAACGGCGGCAGATAAATGTGGTAATCGTATTCGAAGAAGAACTTCATCATCACGCCGTTCGATTCGAGCGTCATGCCGTAGAGCAGCGCCGTGCCGTAGAAGAACATCAGGCCGCCCAGCCGCTTGTAACAATAAACGTGCAGGATGATCAGAACGGTCAAGACAAGGCCCATTATCTCATACAGCAGGACGATGGTATCGCGCCCCGCGAACCAGGCGATCCTCGTCCCCGGCGGCGGGGGGAAGACCATCTGTTTGAGCGCCTCGCTCCAGGAGCCGACATCCTGCGCAAAAGAAACCGGCTCAGCCAGCAGGCAAATCGCCAGAAACACCGCGATCTGCATCGCGAAAATTCCGGCGAGTTTCTGCCGGCGCCACTTGACCCAAGCGTTGGCCTTGAAATAGCAGAAGAAATAGAAGAGGACGATCGCATCGGGGAAGAAAGAGATCCAGGCCCAGTCCTTATGCGGGGGATTGAAAAATGTCAGCGCCCCCAGAAAAGAATACGCGCCGATGTAAAAGATGACCCAAGCCGGAAAGTGCTTGAAGAACGCCGTTCCGAGACGAAACAAAGCGCTCCGCGTACTCGCCGACTGCTCCATGACGCACCGCCTCCAGACAAGGACGCCTTAGCTAAAACCCGCGCAGACTGAAGCTCCGCGGATATACATCCGTGGGATCTATCCTTTGCATGCACCGGAGCGCACTCACGAACCGTTACCGGCTCATGAGTAATTCGCTACCGAAGCTCCGCACTTTGACTTCAGCAGCTCTGCGCTTCGCCAACGTCGGAGCGCCAGCCCCCGAAAGGGGGTTCATCCACGGACAAACGTCCGTGGAATTCCGCGAAGGGGATTTAATCACAAAACCGGCCAATCGACAAGCCTTGTTTTGGCTCTGTCCAGGCAACCTGAATATTTCCGCTTCCGGGCAAGGGGTTCGGTCCGGGCGGATCGCGTTGAGGATGGTCCGTCAGACGGCCCGTCACATCCGCCCGCAGATCGCGGAGTAGGTGCAGCGCTCGCAGGCGTTCCGGCGGGCGAGGCCGGGGTCGAAGGGGCGGGCCGGGTCGGCGATCTCGGCCAGGAGCGCGTCCAGGACGGCCTCCATGATTTCGAGCTGGCCCTTGCGCTCGTCCCGGTCCTCCTTATCGAAAGGCGAGAATTCGATCCGCGGACCGAGGCGGCTCTTCCCCAGCATCAGGAACAGGCCGTGGACGTCGGCGGCCGGCACCCGGCGGCTTCGGGCATAGACCAGCGTATAGAACGGAAGCTGGAGGCCGGCGACGGCCTCGGGCCAGGTCCTCCGCTCCGCCGGATCCAGGCGGTCGAAGCGGATCTTCAGAAACGCCGTGGCGGCCGAGGTCTTGTAGTCCAGGATGGTCAGATCGTCGCCGCGCATCTCGGACCGGTCGATCTTGGCGGCCAGGCGGAAGCTCCGGCCGCCGACCTCTTTCTCCGCGTCGAGTTTCTGCTCGAGCCCTAAAATGCGAAGACTCCCCCCTCGCTCCTCGGGGCCGCGGATTTGGGGAACCTGGTAGTGGGTCAGGAACCTTCCCAGCTGCCGCCGGACCTGGAGGCTCATCAAGAAAGCGCTTCCGGCCGGGTCCGGACCGTAAAGGCTCCCGAAGCGGCGCTCGATCACGGCGTCGAGATCCGCCGTCTTGAGCTCGCCGGGCCGGAGGGGCCGGCCGACGAACGGGCTGAAGTATTCCTCCAGGATGGAGTGAACGAGGCTCCCGACGTCCTTTCCTTCCATCCGCTCCGTGATCTCCTCCCTTTCCTCGAGCTTCAGGACGTAGGCGTAATAGAACCGGAGCGGACAGGCGAGGTAGTGATCCAGGGCAGTCGCCGAGTACCTGAATTCGGCCAGGAACTCGGCCACGGCCGCCGTCTTGGGGATGGGCTCCGGCCTTTCCGACTGGAGGGCCACCCGGTAGCGGACGGTCCGGACCGGATCCTCGTCTCCGGCTCGGCGCTCCCGGCGCTCCCCCTCCCAGATGAGCTTCTCGACGTAGCGGCTCCTTTCCCTCTCGCTGTTCTGGACGAAGAAGAAGTGGACCTTCCGCCCCCCCTTGACGAGCGTGTCCAGGTAGTATTCCATCCGGCGCTCATTGTCCAGGTAGGTCGGAAGCCCCAGCGCCCGCCTCGCTCCGAAGGGAAGGAGCGAGTCGCCTCGCCGGAACGGAGGGATGGTTTCCTCGTTCATGTCCAGGAGATAGATCTCGTCGAACCGGATGCAGCGGGTCTCCCAAAATCCCAGGACCTGGAGCCCCCTGAGCGGTGTCCCGTAGAAGGGGACCTTGGCGGCCGCCACGACCTTGCGGAACAGGTTGAAATAGCTCGTCCTGTCCTGGAACGAGACGTCGCCCAGAAGAGAGCCGGCCATGGCCTCGAGCTGGGCCCTGAGCGCCTCGGCGTAGGGATGGAAGAAGGGATGGAGCGAGGCCGTCCCGTTCAGGGTGATGTAGTCCAGAACGCCGTCCAGCTTGGCGACGAAATCGGCCACGTCCCGGATGTCGCGGAGCGGGGCGATCGTCCGGTCGTGGACGGACCGGTAGTGGTCGAGGAGCTCGACGACGTCGGGCGCGCCCTCGAGCCGGCGCGCCTGAGCTTCGAGGCCGGACCGGATGCCGGGATCGGCCGCGAGCTCCTCGAGGGACCAGAAAGCCTTTGTCCTGCGGCGGACGAGCTACTCCTCGACGGCATGGAACAGGATCCTGGTCAGGTCGGAGCGCCGGCCCTCGCCGGGGCCGTAGATGTTCTTGGTGTAAGGATGGAGGATGAAGCGGAGGTAGTTCGGGACGTAGACCCGGCCTTCCTCGTCGACGGACTGGACGAGCTCCATGAGCGTGTCGAGAAAGCCGTAGACGGGGGTCCGGTTGAGCGGATAGCCGAGCGAGATGTTGTAGTCGTCCTCGGACAGACCGGCCAACGTCTGTTGATGGAGCGGGAAGAGCGTCTCGGCCGCGGGCAGGACGATGACCTGCCTCTCGTTGACAGGCCGGCGTCCCCTGAGCGTATCCTCCAGGGCTTTATTGAGGGCGAAGATCTGGCCGTGGCCGTCGGGACTCCGAGTGAACTCGACCGGGGGGACGGCGTCCGGCTCGGCCAGGGCATCGCGGAGACCGGGGTCGCGGATGTCCAAGGTCTCGAGGAGCGTTTCGAGCCCTGCGCCTTTGAGGAGGAACAACGAGACCTCCTCCCAGCCCAGAAGGGTTTTGAGCAGGGCCGTTTCCGTCTTCGTCAGCGAGAAGAATCCCGCGAGCCAAAAACGGTCCAGGTCGGTAAACAGCCCTCGCTCCAGCCCCTCGGCGACCGCCCGGAAACGGGACGCCTGGGTCGAGAATCCCTTTTCCTTGAGCGCCCCGTAGAACCGTTCGTGGAAGAACGACAGAGACTGGAGCCGGCCCAGCGTCTCGGGGGGGATGGTCTCCTCGGTCCAGTGGTCGAGTCCGCTCAAGTCCTCGGGGCGGACGGCCGCCATCCGGAGCTCCTCCAGGTCGTTGAACAGCTTGACCCCGAGCGGGAAGAATCCGTCAGGGGACAGAAAATGGGTCCCGCCCAGCCGGCCCGGCGCCGTCCGGTGGATATCGAAGAGGAGGGCGACTGCGTCCAGGACGCCGAGCGGCCGGTCCTTGATGCCCAGCCTCTCCGTATAGACGGCGTTGATGAATCCGTCGATGGAATCGATCCGGGGCGGAACAAAAGCCGTCCCCTCCCGGGCGGCAAGGGCTTTTCGGAGGTAGAAGGCCGGCCGCTTCTCGGGAAAGACAACCCAGTTCCGCGAATAGTCCTTGCCCTCCGGCCGCAACAGGGCCGCGATCGCGGCAATGAGATCATCCTTGGGCCGGATCAGCTTGATATTCACTCGACATCCTCCCAAGCCGCCTGATCGAGATAAATCAACAGGCCGGCCGCTTTGGCGCCCGGCATCGCCTCCTCGATGAGTTTCATGTAAGCGCGGACCTGGTCCTTGTCGGCCCGCTTCATGTCGGCCTGAGCGGGAGAGCCGGCTTCGGTCCCCGTCTTGAAATCGATGACCGTGGCCCGATCCCCATCGAGGACGACCCGGTCCACCCGGAAGGACCTCCCCTCCTTATCGCAAAGGGTGAACTCCCTCAGGGCGCGCCGACCCTTCTGAGCCGTAAAAAGGTCCTGCTTGGGGAACGCGCTCAGGGCGCCGGCGATGACGCGGCCGGCGTCCTCGGCCAAAGCGCGATCCGGCCCCGAGAGAGGGAGCGCTTCAATGATCCCAGGGATGTCAGCGTCCCAGCCGCCCTTGAGGAACTCGAGCCCGGCCAGGATTTCATGGACGAGCTCCCCTCTGCGGACGCCCCGCCCCCGGACGGGCTCCCGGCCGGCGCGCGGCGCCGTTTCCGGGAATTCCTTGAAGCGAAGAGTCTCGGCCGGGGGCGGTTCCGGCCGGGGGGCGGTTTTGGGGGCCGGAGGCCGGGAGCTCGAGGACGCGAATCCCTCCGTCCCGAGCAGGTCGAAGGGATAGCCCCTGGACCGCCCCTTGACCCCGACGACGTGAAGCTCCGACCGCGCCCTGGTCAAGGCCACGTAGAGGGTGTTGAGGCGGTTGACGGTTTCTCTCGTTTTTTCCTCCTCGTAGATCCTGCTCAAGCGCTCATCGGCTTGAGCCAGGTCCTTATTGAGCTTGTAGACGCGGACGCCGTCGGCCTCGTGATCCAGGAAAAATTCGGGCGGCATGAACCGCTCCCCATAAAGAAGGAGGATGACGGCCGGGAAGCCGAGCCCCTTGGCCTTGTGGATGCTCATGACCTTAACCGCATCGATCTCGGAAGGGACATCGATCGTCCAGGCCGAGGCGTCCCCCTCGCCGCGGCCCGCGTAGGCGAGGAACTCGCGGAGATCGTTCCGGCCCTTTCCCTCGAAATCCTTGATGGCCTCGAGGAGCTTGACCAGGGCGGCCTCCTCCTCCGGGAAAAGGCCGAAAACGTCGAAGACCCGGAAGGCGAGCGTCACCAGGTCGTAGAGCGGATAATAGCCCACGGATTTGAAGAGCCGTTCGAAGACCGCGTCCCAGAGATCCGGATGTCGCTTCCGGAAGGCGACGTATAACGGCGATTCCTTCGCCCTGCGGCAGTCGAACAGGAATCGGTGCCAATGCCGCGGATCGAGGGCCGGCCCGTCCCGGGCCGTCTTCGCGGCCAGGATCCGGCCCAGCAGGAACGAGGCGAAGGACAGGTCGTCGGGAGGGGAATCCAGGAAAAGGAGCAGGCTCAGGATCTCCTGGATGACCCCCCTCTTGCGGATGTCGAGGCTGCTGAAGGGGATGAAGGGGATGCCGACCTCGTTGAGCCAGGAAGCGACACGGACGACGTTGTCGTTCTTGTAGGTCAGGACGGCGATGTCGGCGTAGGCGTAGCCGCGCGCCCGGAGGTCGCGGACCCTGTCCTGAATCTCGGCCCGCTCCGGAAATTCCGCGGCGTCGTCCGGCCGGCCCGCCTCGTCGTTCCGGCCGCCGTCCTCGTCCTCGGCCTCCTCGCCGGCCCCGGCTTTATCGAGTACGTCGTCCTCGGCTCTCGCCTTTTCGAGGACGACGTACTCGACGTGACCCGACCGGCGGTCCTCGTCAAGGACCTCCTGCCGAAACTCGGTCAATCCGCTCAATCGGGCGATGTCGGCATAGACCTCGTTGCGGGGGGCTTCATCCAGAAAGATTTTTTTCACGTAGGCCAGAACGGCCTCATGGCAACGCCGGCTCTCGCCCAGTTCCCTGACCTCGACCTCGACCGAAGGAAAGGACTCCAGGCCTGCCTCGAGCCGCCTCATGATCCGGTAATCGGCGTCCCTGAACCCGTAGATGGCTTGCTTGGTGTCGCCGACGATGAACAGGCTTCCGCTCTGGGACAGGGAGTTCTCGACCAGGGGCCGCAGGTTCATCCACTGGACGGGCGCCGTGTCCTGGAACTCGTCGATCAGGTAGTGGGCGATCCGGTCCCCCAACCGGAAATAGATGTCGGGGACGATCCCCCGGTCGAGGTAGCCGGCCAGCTGCTTGTTGATGTCGTCGATGAAGACGGTTCCGCGCTCCCGCTTGACACGGTCCAGGGTGCCGGCGAAGTCCCGAAAAGCGACGAGATAGGGATGAAAGAAGTTCGCGGCGTGGTGGACCTTGTATTCGTTGACGATGGTCTCGAGCCGGCGCCAGGCCCTCTCGACCGCCTCGCGGGCTCCGGCCCCGGCGCCTCCCCGGCCCGCCTTGACGGGCGACGTCTTGAAGCTGGCGCCGACCAGATCCGCCAACCTTCCCTCGCGGACGGCGGGCTCGATCCGGGTCGTCCAGTGGCTCCTGGCGTTCCGCTCCAGGTCCGACTCCGCGATTTGCGCCGCGAGATCGCCGGCCGCGGCCGCGACGGCCTCCTGAAGCCGGAGGCGCCCCGCCTGGTCGTCCTCGACGATGAGCTCCCCGGCGCGGGCCGCCAGAGCGTCATAGAGACCGGCCAGCTTGTTCAAAACAAGCTCGGTCGGGTCCCAGTTGAAAGCCGAGTCCTGGGCCAGGTTGCCCAGAATGTCCTCGAGGATGGTCCGGAAGACGGCCCCCTCCCGGGTCCGGCCGGAGACCCGTCGCAAGTAACGGAAGAACGCGTACTCGAACACGTCCGCGGAGTCAATGACGATATCGAAGTCCGGCGAATAGCCGAGATCCACGGCCGAGGCCTTGAAGACGGCGGCCATGAAACTGTCGATCGTCTCGACCTGGATGTCCGTATAGCGTGACAGGATCGTTTCGACGGCCTGGGCGGCCCGGCCGGGAAGATCCTCCCGGCCCAGGGAGACGATGTTAAGAACCTCCTCGGTCTTCTCCCGATCGCCCCGATAACATTTTTTCAACCAGTCCAGAATCCGGTCCTTCATTTCCCGGGCGGCATTCCGGGTGAAGGTGATGGCTAAAACGTTCCTCAGGTCGGCCGGAGCGAGCGTTCGGATCCTGTCCGAGAGGAGAAGCTGGACGAAACGGAGGGAGAGGGCATGGGTCTTCCCTGAGCCGGCGGACGCCTTGAGGAGGACGAATTCGGGGAAACGCAGGTTCCGCTCGGGGGTCAGGACGCGGGGTGCTCGGCCTGCCCCTCCGGGCGCCGGTCGGGTCGTCCTGGAAGGCACGCCCAAACTATATCCCCGGCGCCGGACCTCCGTCAACCTTGGAGGGAAAGACCCCCAAAAACCTTTTTGCGGCGCTTGCCAGAAGGGGCGTCGCCGAATTAAAATAGGGTTTCGGATAGAGTCTTGATCATGAAACTGAACCGCCGGTGGCGAAGTCTCAAAGGCGGGTTGAGCTTGAAAACGGGAGGTTCCATTTCTCCGGCCGCGGACGGCACCCGGCCCCGATACAAAGAATTGCGTTTCTACCGGGCTTTCGCTATCTCCATAGCCATTACGCTCGGATTATCCTTGGCCGCCATTTTCATCGGGATCGCCGTCCAGGGACACAGCCTCATTCGGGAAGAGCTCCTAGCCAGGGCCCGGGCCCATTTCAACTTCATCCTCATCACCCGTAAATGGAACTCCAACTACGGCGGCGTTTTCGTTTTGAAGACGGAGGGCGTCGAATCCAACCCCTTCCTGGAGAATCCCGATCTCAGCACGAACGACGGCAGGGTCCTCACCAACAGAACCCCCGAAATCATGACCCGGGAAATCTCCCGGACCGCGGAGAGCGCGGGCGGCGTCAAATTCCACCTGACCAGCCTCAATCCCCTCAATCCGGAGAACCTGCCGGACGAATGGGAAGCACGCGCGCTCCGTCTGTTCGAATCGGGCGTCCTGGAAACGTTCGATGACTACAGGGAGGGGAAAAAGCTCTTTTACCGCTACATGGCTCCGCTCCGGGTCGAGAAATCCTGTCTGATCTGTCATGCCAAGCAAGGCTACAGAGCAGGAGACATCCGGGGCGGGATCAGTATCGGCTTCGAGTTCGGAAGCACCCAGGAGAAGTTGACCCACAACATCATCTCGATCTCGATCGCGGCCCTCTTGACCGGCTTCCTTCTGTTCGGAATGATCACCATTTATGTCCTCCGCCTTAAACGGCAGCTCGACAAGGCCGGCCGCCAGCTCCAGATCATGGCCCGGACGGACATCCTGACCGGCCTCTGGAACCGGGGCCATCTCTTGGAGAGGTTCTCCGAAGAATTCCTTAGGGCCAGGCGCCAAGCCAGGCCTCTGGGGTGTCTAGTCCTCGACCTGGATCATTTCAAGTCCGTCAACGACCGTTTCGGACATCCGGCCGGGGACCGGGTTCTTCGCCAGGTCGGCGCGATCCTGGCGGCCGAAGTCCGAAAGTACGACATCGTCGGCCGCATCGGCGGCGAGGAATTTCTGATCGTCGTTACGGAAGCTCCGCTTGTCTCCCTGGTCGACCTGGCCGAACGGATCCGGGTCGCCGTCGAAAAAGGAATCCGGATCGAGGAAGCCCCGGAAGGCTTCACCATGACCGTCAGCATCGGCGTCGCGGACATGAGCGCCGCCGACGCGAATATCGACGCCATCATCAAGCGGGCCGACGACGCCCTCTACCGCGCCAAGAAGGAAGGACGGAACAGGGTCATCGGATCATGGACTCCCTGATGATTCGTCATCGAGGAAAGGAAAAGGATTCCACGGCCGAGGGCGAGGTCCAAGAGACCGTTTCCTTGCTGGCGGCCACTCTCGA
>JALHUR010000491.1 GCA_022867325.1 Candidatus Aminicenantota bacterium
GCGTCGGCGAACGGGTCAACACCCCTGGAATTCCCCATATTGCCGATAGAAATATTGATCAGGTTTCGGATCAAGGCGATCTCAGATCAAAAGCGACAAGGCCCCCGGAGGGCGCAGTGGCAAAGATCCCCAAGCAGTTTCCGCTTGAACTTGAAGAAAATCCGCAGCATCTTGGGGATGGTGAAGACGACCTGGCGATGAGGCCCGGCGAGATCCGCAAGAACCGCTTCACATCCCAGCCTTGCGGCCGGCTTCGACCCTGCGGACCGTCTCGGCGACCCGGCGGGCGTGCGTCTCGGGCCGCTTGGCGCTATCGATCCACCAGGACCAGAGTTTTTTCTGAGAAGGCGGCAGCTTTTCGAAGACGGCCTTGACGGCCGGCCGGGCCGCCAAAGCTCGGACGAGATCCCGGGGGATTTCAGCCTTTAGCTCGATCCGGTCGAGCTTGGTCCAGCTCCCGAGACGCTTGGCCGCCCGGACCTTGGCCAGGCCGGCCTCGGTCATCCGCCCCTCGGCGATGAGCTTTCGAACCCGGGCCTTATTGGCCGCCGACCAGATGCTCGCGTCCTTGCGGGGCGTGTATTTCTTCATGTATCTCTCGTCGTCGACCCGGTTCACGACGGAATCGATCCAGCCGAAGCAGAGCGCCTCCTCGAGGGCGTCCTCATAGCGGACCGATTTTTTCCCGGAATTCTTCTTGTAATACACGAGCCGGATCTCTTTCGCCCTATCATGGTTGGACTCGAGCCAGCGCCGCCAGGCGGAACGATCCTTGAATAATTTCAATTTCTTTTCGGACATTGGAGACCTAAGCCACCCTTTCAATCCATAAAATCCTGTTCGAAGCGCGGCCGACCTTGAACGCGTCCCCGACGGGAAGGCCGGGCATCCAGACAATCCGGGGAGGACGTTCGACGTTCCGCGCCTTGGAACAAGTTCCCGTCAATATCACCGGGAGCCGGTCCCGTTCGTCGGCCGGAATTCCTTTGGCCCGCAGGATCTCCTTGAGCTTCTTCGAGCCGGGGGCGCCGAGCGGACGGAAGCGGTCGCCCTCCTCGCGGTTTCGGACGAGGAGCGGGAATTCGAGCTTATCGGCGTCGAGAAACGCCCGGCTCGGGTCGTCGAACGGCGCGGGGAGCGTCCCCCGGAATTCCAGGATGCGGCCCTTGATCGCGAGTCCCGTTTCCTTGATTTTGAGGACGCCCCGCCCGTCCCAGAGATAGCGGAATCGGGCTTTGTCAACGGCCGGAGGCTTGACGGCGATCAGCCCTTTGTCCCGGCGCAGGTTCAAACCTCCCCTCAAAGTCAGGACTTTGCCCTCGGCCAAGGCCAGAACGGCCTCGACATCGTTAAATGTGAATCCTCTCGTGCTTCCCGCGAGCCGGGCGAGAAAGCCGCGGACGGCCCGGCGGGCCAGGGCCTTGGGAAGGCGGCTCAATGACTCGGCATCGAGCGATGACCTCCCGCGCTCCCCTTCCGGCCCGGTCCTCAGATCCTCCTCATCCTGGAGAATGAGGGCCAGCCGGCCCAGCTGTGAGACCGCCTTGGGCTCGATCCGCTTCAGCAGGGGCAGGACTTCGTGCCGGATCCGGTTGCGGAAGAAGCGGAGGTCGAGGTTCGACTCGTCCGTCCGGAAGTCGAGGCGCTGAGCCGCCAGCCAGCGGGCGATGTCTTTGCGTTCGATCTCGAGGAGCGGCCTGATGACGCCCCCCTCGGCGAGCGGCCTGATCCCGCCCAACCCGCGGAGGCCCGTCCCGCGCAGGAGCCGCATCAGGACGGTTTCGGCCTGGTCGTCGGCCGTATGCCCGGTCGCGATCTTGTCGGCCCCGAGCTTCTTCGCCGCGTTTTTGAAGAATGCGTAGCGCAGCTCGCGGCCGGCCTCCTCGAGGTTCATTCTGCGGCGCGCCGCGTAGGCCCTGACGTTCCCGGACCCGACCGCGATCGGCAAATTGAGCTTTTTCGCCGTCAGCCGGGCAAACGCCTCGTCCTCCCGCGCGGCCGGCCGCAGGCGGTGGTTGAAATGGGCCAGGGCGAGCTTGAGACGCAGCTCGCCCCGCACGGCCAGGAACAGGGACAGGAGGGCCGTCGAGTCGGGTCCTCCCGAGAAAGCGATCAAAATCCGATCACCCGGACGGACCAGGCCGCGGCATTCGATCGTTTTACGGAATTGGGCCACGAGGGGCGGTTTCTTAGGGGCCATGGCCGGAAGGGTTCCTCGGCGGGAATTCGGTCGGGCGGGCTGTCTCCATTATGCTCGCTAAAACGGGAAAATGGCGGCGGAGGGATTTGAACCCCCGACTCTGCGGATATCCTAAGATCATAGAATTCCTGGGATATAGCCCGTTCTCACGACCTGATGACATACAAAGAACCTCCAGGCGATTGAGTCATTTCTGACAAAGATGCTTGGATAGCGGACTATGCTGCAACGAACTCAATCTTGACCTTCGTGCCGGTTGCCTCGGCGATCTTTTCCAAAGTCTTGAGTGTGAAACCTTCATATTCGCCGCTCTCGATCCGCGATATCGCCTGCTGGCTGGTTCCCATGAGCTTCGCCATTTGCTGTTGCGACAAACCTTTCTTCTCTCTCAATTTAGCGATTTTCATTGCCAGCTTTAACGCCTGGCGCTCTTCCTGATAATGCGTCTTGAACTCGGGGTCCTTGAGGTCCTCGCGCAGTCTGCTTCGGAATGTTCTCATTTTCGCTTTCTTCATACTCCACCTCCTGCCGGAAAACGCTGTATCCAATCTGCCATGCGTTTCGCCGACAACTCAATGTCCCTCTCTTTTAGCTGTTGCGATTTCTTTGAAAAAGCATGTAACAAAACGACCTGATCGCGCACGTGAAAGAAGTAAAGGACACGGTATTGATTCGAACTATGGTGAATCCTCAATTCCCTGATTTTCCCTCTGACGATATCAGCATAGGGCCGCTTGAGATTCGGCCCCTGCTCTTCCAGAATCGACAGGTGCGCGGCTACTTTCGCCCGCGATTTCTTGTCCAGCCCGTCAAGAAATTCATCGATGGGCGAATCGCCTCTCTCGGTTGTATACAAAACAAGATTGTACAATTGCGACTCCGTGTCGGACTTTATTTATACATCATCTTTGATGTATTGTCAAGCGGCCTTTCATGAATAATGAATAAGAATTCTGATCATGATGGAATACTATCGCCGGCCGGGCGGCGATGTCAAGCACCCCTCGGGGCGGCCCGAAGAGGTTCTTTGGGCGAAAAACCCTCCCGCACCGGCCGAACGATCACAGACTCCCGCTCCCCATGATTTCGAAAGCTTAGAAATATTCCCCTCCACCCTCGGCCGCCTCGAGCTGACCTTTATTGCAGACAAGCCGCCGCCTCATGGCGCTTATCAGGAAGTCCCGAGGTTAAAAGGGGCTAAGTCTTTTTATCTTCCAGGGATACAAGGGATCTCAACTGGAATGGCAGATTTTGGGGAAACTTTGAAATAGAATGGGGTCTCCTGAGACGCCAAGCGTTTCCGCTTGCGTAAGCGTGTGTACGGAGGAGACCCCAATGGATTATGCCAAAATCGCGTTGAAATTGCGAAGGCAGATCGGTCGATTTTCGGGGGAACTTGCGGGAATCACGATTTGACTTAATGCATGCCGTAAGGTATAAGAAATCAAAAAAATATTTCGCCAAGCGAGGAGAGCGTCATGAAAAGTGGAATTTTGTTCAAATCTGGGTTGGGCGTTCTCGTCTTGACGTCGATGGGTTTATCGCAAACATTTCGACAGCAACGCGTTGCCGTGCCCGGCACGATCAACGAATTTCTTGTCGCGGATCTGACCAAGGACCAATACCCCGAAATCATTATAGCGGATACGTCGAGCGGTCAGCTTCGGGTTCTATTGGGATCCGCCGCCGCGGATTACGCCCAGAGCGCTATTACGAACTACGCGAAGATCCCCAGCCAGCTTCTGGGTGTCGGGGACTTCAATAAAGACGGATTCGTCGACGTGGCCGTTCGGCCCAGGACCGTCCCTCCCTATTTTTCGATTTTCCTCGGGAAGGGAAACGGGCACTTTGCGGGCCCCAAGACGGTGACCGCACGAATGGGGTCGAAGTTCAAATGCGGAACCGTGGTCGATATCGATAACAACGGCCTGGCCGACATCGTCGGCATCGTCGGCGACAGCTGGGTTTCATTCACCAACTCGGGAGGGCTGAAATTCAAGGCGGCCCTGCACAAGCAGATCGACCTGTCCCCAAGCGATTCGCTCGCCGCCGGAGACTTCAACCAAGACGGGTTTACGGATGTGCTCATCGGGCGTCCCGCGAATACAAACAGCCAATTCTACTTTTTCCAAAACGACAAGGCCGGCGGCTTTAGGGATCCGATCGCGAGCGCCGTCTCGTATTTGGACGAAATTTTGGCCAGTTCCGATCTTAACGGAGACGGAAAGCTCGACCTCCTCTGCTCAAATCACGCGGGCGAGCCGCCTTCGATCTATCTCAATAAGGGCAAAGGCGCCTTCAGGTTCCTGACCTACCTGCCCAGAAATCCGGATGGCGTCGCCTTCCCGGAGTATGGCTTGGCGATCGGCGACGTGACGGGCGACAAGAAGCCCGATGTCGCCTTGACGGCCGGCGAGGGCCTCCTGGTCTATCAAGGGAACGGCACCGGGCGCTTCTCCTACCTCAAACACTTGGGCAAATTGCTATCAAGTTACAGCAGCAGCGGCTCTAAGAAAAACATGGCGTTGGCGGACATCGATAAAGACGGCGACCTAGATCTGATTGAGTCGGTGCATATCTTCGGCCCCACGGGCTCCCGGGCCACCCTCCATTTCGATAACCCCTTAGGCAGATCCATGCCCCGGCTTGAAGTCGGACGCGACGGCGCCGGAACTTCAGGCCTTTCCAGGACGACATCCGACATTGTCCTCTATAGGAATGGAGAAGCCGAGCAGACGCTAACGATCTCCGATTTGAGCTTCTCGGGGCTCCGCTACGACCCGGTATTCGGGACCGTCACGTTTAACCTCGGCTTTTCGTTCCAGGACTCCGCCGGCGATCTCAGGTATTTCGGGGCCCCGGAAACGACGGACAACGCGTTCCTTTCTTTTGAAATATATCTGCAATTCGCGTCGCCCCTCTACGGACAGTTCGAAGAATACGAGGTGACGGGCTCATTCCTCAATCTCCCCGGCCTGACCTCGGGCAGGGTCAGCGCCACATTGACGTTAGCGACGGGGCACTTGAATTCGTCCGTCAGCAACTACTCCATGAATCATTTCCGCGTCTGCAGTTCCAACCTAGTCTTCAGCAATTTTCTACCGCTTTAGGACTCGGGACAACGCCGGACGACGGCGATTTCAGCGGCGCTTCGGTCCCTCGGCAGAGTCCGACGAGAGTCGTCCTCGGACTTGAGCCCTGAGGCCAAGAACGCTTCAATCTCGAAATTCCATATTGGCGCGATCGCCGAACCTGTTAGAATCAATTGACAAAGATATAACCTCTTCTAGCAAGCTCTTGCTGATCGAGCGGGCCATGGCCGGAGGGGTTCCTTGGCGAAAATTCGGGCGGGCGGGCTGTTTCCATTATGCTCGCTAAAGCGGGAAAATGGCGGCGGAGGGATTTGAACCCCCGACTCTGCGGATATGAGCCGCATGCTCTGACCAACTGAGCTACGCCGCCGGAGGTGACAAAAATTTTAGCGGAATCGCCCGGCAAAGTCAATTTAACGAAGACGGCGGAAAGCCCGGACGGCGCGGGCGTTTCGCCTTGACTTGAGGAAGCCCCCTTTGCTATTGTCCTTCCTGCGGACATCATCCTAAGGAGGTTCAGACCGTGAAAAAAGCCAGAGTCATTTTCACAGTGATCGCTTTCCTGTTTGTGGGCTCGCTCGTCCTCCAGGCGGCCGTCCCCAACATAGTCGGCTCCTGGACCGGGACGGGCAAGGCCGTCGGCATCGAGCACGGCTATTACAACGTGACATACTCGGTCACGATAACCGACCAGAACGGAAACTTGTTCCGGGGCAGCATCAAGATCACGACCCCGATGGGCACGTTCACCCAGAAGTTTACCGGCATTATCAATAGCGACAACACCATCGCGGCCAACTACCGGGAATCCACCGGCGAAAAGGTCACCGAGGCCGTCTCGTTCGGCAAATACATTCCCCCGACCTCCAAACAGCCCAAGGCCGGCTACGAAGGCTACTGGCTGAACTCGCTCAGCCAGGACACCGGGACTATGTCTCTTCTCAAGAAATAGCGGCCCGCACGGCGGCCGCGGCGTGAAGGGCCGTCGTGTCGAACAAGGGAAGCTCGCAGTCGTCCTGACGGATAAGGAGCGGAATCTCGGTGCAGCCCAGAATGACGCCCTGAGCGCCCGACCGCGCCAGCCTCCGGATGATGTCCAGATAGGCCCGGCGCGACTCCTCGCGGATGACGCCTCGGGCCAGCTCCTCGTAAATAACCGTGTGGATCGTCGTTAGATCGGGCTCGGCCGGAACGAGGACGCGGAGGTCGTGCTTCTTTTCAAGCCTCTTCCGGTAAAATTCCTGCTCCATTGTGTACCGCGTTCCGAGCAGTCCGACCGTCTTCAGCCCCTGGGCTTTAACGGCCTCGGCCGCGGCGTCCGCGATATGGATCAGGGGAATCCGGACCGAGGCGGCGACGTCGTCCGCCGTCTTGTGCATGGTATTGGCGCAGATCACGACGAAATCCGCCCCGGCCTTCTCAACGCTCCGCGCGGCCTCGATCATAAGCTCCGTAAGCCGCTTCCAATCGCCGGCGGCCTGAAGGCGTTCGAACTCATCGAACTCCACCGAAACCAGGACGCAGCGCGCCGAATGCGAACCGCCCAGCTTGGTTTGGACCCCTTGATTGATCAACCGGTAGTATTCGAGCGTGGAATGCCAGGTCATCCCGCCCAGCAGGCCGATCGTCTTCACCGCGGTCCGCTCAGTCCTTGATCCCGGCCAGATCGAGGATGAAGGCGTACTGGAAGGCCGTCTCGCGCAGCCTCCGGAAGCGGCCCGAAGCCCCGCCGTGCCCCGCCTCCAGGTTCGTCTTGAGGATGAGCGGGTTCCGGTCGGTCTTGGTGACGCGGAGCCGGGCGACCCACTTGGCCGGCTCCCAGTACTGAACCTGGGAGTCGTGGAGTCCGGTCGTCACCAGCAGGGCCGGGTAGGCCTTGGGCCTGACGTTGTCGTAGGGGGAATAATTCATCATGTATTCGTAGGCGGCCGGGTCGTTGGGATTTCCCCATTCGTCGTATTCCGACGTCGTCAGCGGGATGGACGGGTCGAGCATGGTCGTTATGACGTCCACGAAGGGGACGGCGGCGATGACGCCCTTGAACAGGTCGGGCCGCAGGTTGACGACGGCGCCCATCAACAGACCCCCGGCGCTCCCGCCCTGAGCGAAGAGCCTGGCGGGAGTCGTGTAGCCGTGGCGAACTAAGTACTCGCCGCAGGAGATGAAGTCTGTGAAAGTGTTCATCTTCTTGAAGAGCTTGCCGTCCTCGTACCAATAGCGACCCATTTCGGAGCCGCCCCGGATGTGGGCCAGGGCGATGACAAACCCCCGGTCCATGAGCGAAATCCGCATGATGTTGAAGCCGGGGTCGGTCGAGGCGCCGTAGGAGCCGTAGCCGTAAAGGAGGATCGGGACGGGCCCCTTGTCGCGGACGCCCTTCCGGTAGACGAGGGAGATCGGGACGAGCGTCCCGTCGTAGCCGGGCGCGCTCAACCGCTCGGTGGCGTAATTCTCGGCCTTGTAACCGCCCAGGACCTCCTGTTGCTTGAGGACCGTTTGCTGGCGCGTCTTCATGTTGAACTCATAGACGGTCGCCGGCGTCGTCAGCGAATTGTAGCCGTAGCGGAGGAGGTCGGTCGCCGGCTCGGGCGTCGGCGTCGCGTAGGCCACATAGGCCTTGTCCGGAAATTCGAGATAATAGCCGTCCTTCTCCCCCCAGGGAATGACCCGGATCTGCGACAGCCCGCCCTTCCGCTCGCTCAGGACCAGGAAGTCCTTGAAGAGGTTGAACCCCTGGAGATAGACTTCGGCCCGGTGGGGAATGATCTCGCGCCAATCGGCCAGAGCCGTCCGGCCGGGCGCCGCCTCCATAAGGCGGAAGTTGCGGGCCTGGTCGTTGGTCAGGACATAGAACTTGTCCCCGAGGTGGTCGACGCTGTATTCCAGGCCGCGCGTCCGCGGTTGGAACACGACGAACTCGGCCAGGGGCTGGGAAGCATCCAGGTAGCGGTATTCGGTCGTCAGGGTGCTGCCCGATATGATGAAGATATACTTCTTGGGGCGGCTCTGGTCGAGCGAGAGCTCGAAGGTCGCGTCCTTCTCGTGGAAAATCTCGACGTCGCTCTTGGCCGGAGTCCCCAAAACGTGCCGGAAGATCTTGTAGAGGCGGAGCGAATCGTCGATGACCGGGTAGAAGACGGTCTTGTTGTCGTTGGCCCAGACCGCGAAGCCGGCCGTCATCGTGATCTCCTCAGGATAGATCTTTCCCGTCTTGAGGTTCTTGAAGTAGAGCTTGTACTGCCGGCGCGAGACGGTGTCCACCCCGTAGGCCAGGACCGCGTTGTCCGGACTGACCGCGAACCCGCCGATGCTGAAATAGCTGTGGCCGGCGGCCATCTTATTCCCGTCGAGGAGAACTTCCTCCTTGGCTTTGAGCGTCTTGGCTTTGCGGCAGTAGACGGCGTAGTCCTTGCCGGCCTCGAACCGATTGTAGTACCAGTAGCCGTTCTCGAAATAGGGGACGGACATGTCCACCTGCTTGATGCGGCCAATCATCTCGTTATAGAGCTTCTCCTGGAGAGGCTCGCTGGACTTCATCATGGCGTCCGCGTAGGCGTTTTCGGCCTTGAGGTACTCGACGACCTTGGGGTTCGTGCGCTCGTTGAGCCAGTAGTATTCGTCGAGGCGGGTCTGGCCGTGGATGGCGAGCTCCTTGCGAATCTTCTCGGCCAGGGGCGGCTGGGGGGCGTCCTGGGCGACGGCCGGGACGGCCAGCGCCGCGACGAACAGGACGGCCAGAAAAGCGGCCTTGAGTCTCAAAGAACGGGGGGTTAACATGCGGATCTCCTTAAAGGTCTAAGATCGATCATCACCGAAGAAGCGATGGTACCGCTTGACGCGAGCGAAAGTCAAGCCGCGAACCTTTCCTTTGAATTGGGCAAAGCAAGAAGCTTCATTGCATTATTTTGATGTCAATCTATAAATGCATTAGAATATGAACGCTCGTGAATTCAACCAAAGGAGTTCGACTATGGGGATGATTGGACAAGGACGATTATTTAAGGGACTTGTTTTCGGCCTCCTCGCTTTGGGCTTGACGGCCGGCATCGCCGCCGCCCAGACCGACGTCCCGTTCCAGAAGCCTCCCAAGGAAATCCTGGAGCTGGCCGACGTCGCGCAGCCGCCCCGGATGATCACCGACCGCCACCACCGGTACATGATTTTCCTGACCAGGCCGAACTACAAGACCCTCCAGGAGCTCTCCGAACTCGAGCTCAGGCTGGCCGGAATCCGGGTCAATCCCCAGAACCACAACCGGGCCCGGACCATGTCCTACACGACGATCGCCCTTCAGGAATTCCCCTCGGGAAAGCCCATCGCGATCACGGGACTCCCGGACGACCTCCGGATGGAATACGTCGGCTTCTCGCCCCAGGGCTCCTATTTCTCATTCATCCAGGTCCTTAAAACGGGGCTCGAACTCTGGGTCATCGAGCTGAAGTCAGGACAGGCCCGGCGGCTCAGCCCGCCCGCGATGTCCGCGGTCCTCGGCTATCCTTATTTCTGGTCGCCCGACGATCGTTTCATCTTCGCCATGAAGCGACTCCACACCGAGCCCTATGTCGAGGAAAAGGAGCTGCCGACGGGCCCCGCCGTCCAGGAGGCGACCGGAACCAAGGCCGCCGCCTGGACCTATCAGGACCTGCTCCGCAACAAGCAGGACGAGAAGCGCTTCGATTATTTCGCCTCCCGCTCCATCGTTCGCTACGCGCTTGACGGCGCCGAACAACCTTATCTCCCGCCGGCCGTCTATAAGAGCGGCCAGCTTTCTCCGGACGGCGCTTTTCTTCTAACCGAAACCGTTCATCCTCCTTACTCCTATCAGCTTCCCTACAACAGGTTCCCGGCCCGTGTCGAGATCTTCGACCTGGCCGGAAAGAAAGTCGTCGAATTGTGCGACAAGCCTCTCCAGGACACAATCCCGGTCAACTTCGATGCCGTCGAGGCCGGCCCGCGCGACCACCAATGGCGGGACGATACGCCGGCGACCGTCGTCTGGTGCGAAGCCCAGGACGGCGGGGACCCGGCCAAGCCGGCCGAGATCCGGGATCGCCTCTTCCAGCTTCCCGCGCCCTTCAACAGCGAGCCCCGGCCCCTGTGCGGGACGAAAAACCGCTTCGCGGGCATCACCTGGGGAGACGGGCGGACGGCCGTAGCCCAGGATTACTGGTGGAAAACCCGCAACACGAAAACCTACCTTATCGATCCTTCCGGGGAGAATCCCTCTCCCCGCGTACTCTTCGACATGTCCTCCGAAGATCTCTACGGCCAGCCCGGCAACTTCGTCACCGCGCTCAACGCATTCGGCCGTTACACGCTCCTCTTCAACAAGGACAAGTCCAAGCTCTACCTCCAGGGCGAAGGCTATTCCCCCCAGGGCAACCGGCCCTTCCTTGACGAGTACGTAGCCAAGACGGGAAAGACCCGGCGGCTGTGGAGGGCCGACGGCTTGAAGACTTACGAGTCGATCGTCGACGTCCTGGACATTAAGAGCGGGACGCTCCTGGTCCGGATCGAAGGCCCGCGGACCTATCCGAATTATTTCGTCCGCCGCATCGATTCCAAGACCCCGCCGCGCCAGCTGACCTTCTTCGAAAACCCCTTCAAATCGTTCGAAGGCGTCACCAAAAAGATGATCAACTACAAAAGAGAGGACGGGATCGACCTGCGCGGTATCCTCTATATTCCGGCCGGATACGATCCGCAGAAGGACGGCCGCCTCCCCATGCTAATGGAAGCCTACCCGGTCGAATACAAGGACAAGGCCGCGGCCGGCCAGATCGACGATTCCCCGCACCGGTTCGTGTTCCTCTACTGGGGCTCTCCCGTTTTCTGGGCGGCCCGTGGTTACGCGATTCTCGAAAACGCCGCCTTCCCCGTCGTGGGCCAGGGCAAGGAAGAGCCCAACGACACCTATATCGAGCAGCTGGTCATGGACGGCAAGGCGGCCATCGACGCCGTCGACCGGATGGGCGTCGTCGATCCCAAACGGGTCGGCGTCATGGGGCACTCCTACGGCGCGTTCATGGTCGCCAACCTGCTGGCCCATTGCGACCTGTTCGCGGCCGGGATCGCCCGGAGCGGCGCCTACAACCGGAGCCTGACGCCGTTCGGTTTCCAGGCCGAGGAGCGCACCTACTGGCAGGCCCGGGACATCTACAACCGGATGTCGCCGTTCAACTACGCCGATAAAATCAACGAGCCCCTGCTCCTCATCCACGGCGACGCGGACAACAACCCGGGAACCTTCACCCTCCAGAGCGAGAGGCTGTTCCTGGCCGTAAAGGGGTTGGGCGGGAAGGCCCGCCTGGTGCTCCTCCCCTACGAGAGTCACGGCTACGCCGCGCGCGAAAACATCCTCCACATGCTCTGGGAAATGGACAGTTGGCTCGAGAAATACGTCAAGGGCGCCAAATAAGCGGCCAAATCGGACCATAGAAACGGATCCTGTCGCGGCACACCCCCGCCGTCCTCACGAGACTCATCTTGATTGGAGCTTAGTTAGTCAAAGCTTCCATCCGGAGATCCAATAATTGGCGGCGTTTGCGGCGTCCTTTTCCCAATTTGACCGCAAGACGCCCCTATGGTATGAATCATTCGGGAAGAATTTCAACAGACAATGATCGGGACGACGCTCAAGCACTATCGGATCGACGAGCTTCTTGGCCAGGGCGGCATGGGCATCGTCTACAAGGCGCGGGACACCCGGCTCGACCGCCCGGTGGCCCTTAAGCTGCTCAGCCCCGCCCTGGTCGCCAATCCCGAGCGGCGGCGCCGCTTCGTCCAGGAAGCCCGCTCGGCGGCGGCCCTCAGCCATCCCGCGATCGCCCAGGTCTACGATATCGACGAAGCCGACGGGCAGCTGTTCATCGCCATGGAGTTCGTCGACGGCCGGTCGGTCGGCCGGCTCATCGTCGAGGGCGAGCTGGACCTCCTGAGCGCGGTCGAAATCGCCCTCCAGGTGGCCGAGGGGTTGGTCAAGGCCCACGACGCCGGCATCCTCCACCGGGACATCAAATCCGACAACATCATGGTCACCCGGGACGGCCATGCCAAGCTTCTCGACTTCGGGCTGGCCAAGCTCATGGAGCCCGGCCTGAGCGAGCCCGCCCGGCCCGGCGATATCCAGCGGACCCTGACCAAGGATCCCGTCCACACCCTGGCCGGGACGGTCGTGGGGACCATCCCCTACATGAGCCCCGAGCAGGCCCGCGGCAAGGACCTCGACGCCCGGAGCGACATCTTCTCGCTGGGCGTCGTCTTTTACGAGATGGTCACGGGCGAGCTCCCCTTCAAGGGCGACACGCCCCTCGACACCATGCACGCCATCGCCTACGAGGAGGCCAAACCGGTCACGATCATCCGCCGCAATCTCTCCCCCCAGGTCCACCGGATCGTCTCCCGCTGCCTCCGCAAGCGGCCCGAGGACCGCTACCCGGACGCCCGGGCCCTGGCCGCCGACCTGAAACAACTGAAACAGGACCTGGAGTCCGGGACCCGGACCGACCTCCGCCCCTCGGAGCGAATCCAAGCTTGGCTGCAGAACCTCAAGGTCTCTTTCCCGATGGGGACCAAGGGGATGTGGATCGTGGCGGCAGCCATGCTGGTCGCGATCATCCTCCTTTTCACCCGCGTCAACTGGGGGAGCCTGATCGGCCCGGCCGTCATCGCCCTCTTCGTCTACAGGAGTTTCCGAAACAAGAAAAAGCGGCTGCTGGCGGGATTCGCCAAGAAGGCCTCAAAGATTCCCTCGGTCAAGGCCGTGATCATCCGCCAGGAGCAGGTGACGATCGTCGTCGACAAGGCCCCGGCCTCCGTCTACCTCAGGATCACGAGCCTTGTCGATGAGATCAACGGCAGGTTCTTCGTCGGCAAGCCCGTCACGGCCGAGATCAAGAGCGAAATCCCCGAAACCGAATTCCAGAACCTGCTCAGGCAGGTGGGCGTCGTCTACGTCAGGGAGGACGTTCTAAGGAGGAATACATGATCTTCTCTCGGCGCTTGTTCTTGAAACAAACCGGCTTGGGTGTGGCCGGACTGGGATTGGGAGCGGCGGCCGCGGGAACGAGTCTGGCCGCTCCGGTCAAGGGATCGTCGGAAAAACTCCTGATCAAGGACCCCGATCATCCGCAACCGGCCCCCAAAGGCGTGGATCGGCTTCCCCTCGAGTGGTACAAGGCCGCGGTCGGACGGCTCAAGGAAAGGGTGGCCGCCCGGGGCGTCGAGGTCATCGTCCTCGAGGACAGCTGGAACATGACCTATTTCACCGGGAACTTCATGACCAAGACCGAGCGTCCGGCCTGGGTCGTTTTCCCCGCCGACGCGGACGCCCTATACTGGTACACCCCCGGCCTGGACAACGAGCTCGTCAAGAGCTGGTGGTACAGCGAGATGGACTATTATTACGACTACCTCCACTCCGCCGGCGCCTATCCCGACCAGGGAAAGCTGACCAAGGGCCAGACCGTCGATCTCTTCGCCTGGTTCCTGGAGGGACTCAAGAAACGCGGCTACGGGGACAAGGTGCTCGGGTTCGATTCCGAGTTCACGCCTTCGAAAGCGGCCGCATTCGGCCGGATCCTCCCCAAAGCCAAGACCGTCGATATCGGAGCCGACTGCCTCAAGATGCGAATGGTCAAGACGGCCGAGGAGATCGCCCTCACCCAGAGGGCCATGGATTATTTCAGCAGGATCCACGCCTTCAGCCGCGACTATCTCATGGAGCGGGGCACGGACGCCACCGACTATGAGATCGCCAAGGCGACCGAAGAGTACGGCGTCAACCTCATCCTGGCCGACATCCAACGCGACGGCCGGCCCCACAACGCCGTGGGCATCGAAGTCGGGATCGGCTGCCGGACCGGCCGGGGCACGGCCTATCCCCATCCCAACCAGTTCCACCACAACCGGGTCCGCAAAGGCGACTCGCTCCAGATCGCCGGCGTCGTCAAGATCGGCGGCTACGGCGGGGAATGCTACCGTTATTACCAGATCGCGCCCTGGGACGCCTACCGGGAAAAGATCTGGGAGACGGTCACCGAGTCCGTCCGGATCCAGGAGCGGGAATCCAAGGCCGGCGTCCGCTGCTGCGACATCGCCTTCAAGGTTCACTCCTACCAACTGTCTCGCGGCAAGGACATCCGGAAACTCCTTTATCAGAGGGTCGGACACGGCGAGGGCATGGAGGGCCATCAGCCGCCTTACATCGCGCTCGGAAATACGGATGTCCTCGAGGAAGGCATGACCTTCAGCGTCGAGCCCGGTCTGTTCGATGTCGCCAACGGATTCGGCTACAATCCGAGCGACAGCCTGCTCGTGACTAAGTCCAAGGGCGTTCTCCAGAGCAGCGTTCCTTGGACCAAAGAGTGGATGTTCCTGAAACTCTGAATCGTCGCCGGCCGCATTGGTAAGGGGAAGAAGGCTGGATCCGAAGGAATATGAAAAGCCGTGAAAACGTTGGATCCTAAGCCCGGCTTGACATATCTTTTCGGCAATGAGTATCATTTTCAATGATGAACGCAAACACAAAACTTTACCCGGCCGCCGTAGCCGTCGTGCTCGCCCTGCTCATCCTATTCGGCGCGGCCTGCCGGACATCCGACAAGGCCGCGGCCGACACGGAGACCGTCGGGACGTCCGGGCCGAAGCGGACCGTTCTGCCAGTAAACCAGATCGTGACGCCCGCGGGCGTTCAGGTCCCGCTCCCCGGCCTGCGCCCCCTGGCCCTCGCGCTGTCCCCGGACGAAAAGCTCCTGGCCGTGTCGGGCAAAACGAGCGAAGTCATCATCATCGAGCCGGAGAGCGGCCGTATCCGCCGGCGTGTCGTCCTCCCCGCCCATCAAACGGATAAAGATCATCCCGAGGCCCCGTCGTCCGCCATCCTGTATCCGGATGAACGGGGACAGCTGAGCTACACGGGCCTTATTTTCTCGCCCGACGGCAAACGCCTCTACCTCAGCAACGTCAACGGCGACATTAAAGTCTTCACTGTCGGCGCCGACGGAGACGTCGCTCCGTCACACGCGATTTTTCTCCCCCCGGCCGATGCGCCGCGCCGGGCCGAGGAAATCCCGGCCGGGCTCGCCCTGTCCGCCGACGGCCGGCGCCTTTTCGTCTGCGGCAACCTTTCGAACCGGCTCATCGAGATCGACGCCGATACGGGCGCGGTCGTCCGGACCTTCGACGTCGGCGTCGCCCCCTTCGACGTCGTCCTCGCCGCGGGCAAGGCTTACGTCAGCAATTGGGGAGGACGGCGGCCCCAGCCGGGCGACCCGACCGGTCCGGCCGGGCGCGGTACCGAAGTCAAGGTCGATCCCGCGACCCGGATCGCCTCGGAAGGGTCGGTCAGCGTCATCGACCTCGCCGCCGGCCGGGCGGTCGTCGAGATTCTCGTCCATAAGCACGCTTCGGCCCTGGCTGTCTCCCCCGACGGCCGCTACGTCGTCTGCGCCAACGCGGCGAGCGATAATCTCAGCGTCATCGACACCCGGAGCGATGCCGTCGTCGAGACGATATGGGTCAAGCCGAGCCCGGCCGACCTCTTCGGCGCCTCGCCCAACGCCCTGTGTTTCGCGCCGGACGGCCGGCGTCTCTATGTCGCCAACGGGACCCAGAACGCGATCGCCGTCGTCGGATTCGACCCGGAGGATAGAGAATCGCGGCTCGAAGGCCTGATCCCGGTCGGATGGTTCCCGGGCGCGATCGCCTTGATCCGGTCGCGGAATACGCTCTGCGTCGCGAACATCAAAGGCCACGCCGCCGCCAAAGAGCCGTCCGAGGACACGGGCGCCCCCGGGTTCAATTCCCATCAGTACACGGGATCGGTATCGATCGTCCCCGTTCCCGGAAAGCAAGAGCTGGCCCGGATGTCGGAGACCGTCGAACGGAACTACCGGCGGGAGCGGATTGCCTCGGCCCTCCTCCCGCCACGCCCCAACCGGCCGCCCCGGCCCGTCCCGGAGCGGATCGGCGAGCCGAGCGTTTTCAAGCACGTCGTCTACATCATCAAGGAGAACCGGACGTACGACCAGGTCCTGGGCGACGTCGCCGCCGGGAACGGCGATCCGTCCCTGTGCATCTTCGGCGAGCGGGTGACTCCCAACCAGCACAAACTGGTCCGCGAGTTCGTCCTCCTCGACAACACCTACTGCAGCGGCATCCTGAGCGCCGACGGGCACCAGTGGTCGACGACCGCCTTCGCGACCGATTACCTGGAGCGATCCTTCGCGGGCTGGCCGCGCAGCTATCCCGACGGAATGGCGCCGGACGAGGTCGACGCCCTGGCCTACGCGCCGAGCGGATTCATCTGGGACAACGCGCTCCGGCACGGGATTTCGATCTGGAACTTCGGGGAATTCATGATGCCCGACTGCCGCTGGGCCGATCCCAAGCGCGAGGGCGAGCCGGCCTGGCGGGACTTCTGGGAGGAGTACCTTCACGGCCGCGGCCAAGTCGTCATCGGCTCCAAGCCCGGGATCGAAACGATCGCCCCGTTCTCCCCGACCGAGGTCATCGGCTGGAACATGGATGTCCCCGACGTCTGGCGGGCCCGGGCGATCGTGCGCCAAATCGAGGCCTGGGACAAGGAAGGCCGGATGCCCCAGCTCGTCCTCATCTGCCTGCCCAACGATCACACCAACGGAACCGAAGCGGGCTCTCCGATTCCCGAAGCCTGCGTCGCCGATAACGACCTGGCCTTCGGCCGGATCGTCGAGGCCCTGGGCCGGAGTCGGTTCTGGCCGGAGACGGTCGTCTTCGGCATCGAGGACGATCCCCAGAGCGGCTGGGACCACCTCAGCGGTTACCGGACGACGGCCTACTGCGTCAGCCCCTACACCAAGCGCGGGCAGGTCGTCAGAACCCAGTACAACACGACGAGCATCCTGCGGACAATCGAGCAGATCCTGGGGCTTCCGCCCATGAACCAGTTCGACGCGACGGCGACCCCGATGTTCGACTGCTTCACCGACATCCCCAACCTCGATCCCTTCGAAGCCGTCGCCAACCGGGTCCCCCTGGACGCGATGAATCCGCGCCCCGAGGAGATCGCGGACGCGCTCCTGCGTCGGAACGCCGAGATGTCGGCCCGGCTCGATTTCGAGCGCATCGACGCCTGCCCCGAGGACGTCCTCAACCGCATTCTGTGGCACGCCGTCAAGGGAAGCGCCGCGCCTTACCCTGAATGGGCGATATCTCGGGAATCCGACGAAGAGCGCGAACAGGAAGAGGCGCAAAAACGAGCTGAACGGAATTAAATTCATGAGGAGAAAAATCGCGGTTGCCGTATTCTTGGCCTTGATCGTTGTCCCGAGCTTTGTTTCGGCCGCGCCCCAGGACGATCTGACGATATGGAAGGAGTTCGTTCAACTCCTCAAGACCGACGCCTTGACCGCAGACCGCGTCAGGCCCGCCAGTCCTCTGACTCCCGAATCCCAGCTTGCCTTGCTGAGGGATTTCGCCAAGAACGCAACTTGGGAGGAATGGGAGGCCGCCCCAGAGGTCGTCCGCTACGGAAACCTGGTCTCCTTCATCATCACGCTCGGACAGAAGCGCAACAGCCCTTGGAGCTATACGTTCAACTTCGTCGTAGAAGACGGCCGCTGGTATTACCGTTTCTTAGAGGGGATTTTTATCCGCCTGGATAAAGTCGGTAAACTTCCCGCCGACGCCTCGGGCTTTCCCGACGTTCCCGAGGAGCGGAAAGACTGGATGCGACAGGAAATCTACTGGTCCGAACAAGTCCGGCTCTTCAATTTCCTGGCCCAAGAAAAAGGGAAGGATATCGCTTTTCGCTGGGTCGCTGAGGGCATCGGAAACGGAGTCGGGTATCTTTTGGGAGCTGCCACCTGGGTTCCCTTCTACCCGCCTTCGCGGGCATTCATTCTCTACCTGTGCTGGGAGCAGGCGAAACTCCAAGGCAATAAAGTGACCCTGGAGAAGCTGGGCGAGAACGAAGCCGTCGTCCGCTTCGACGACATCCAGTATTTCGCCCTCTACATGCGAACGTCCCACCTCAAGAAACAGATTTCACTCGATGACTACATTAAAATCTTCGAGACGATCTGGCAGGAGAGGGCCCGGGCCGCCGGCTGGAATCTCAAAATCGACGGACAGGGACGGCAGATCTACCTGCGCTTCAGCAGATAAAAGGACCCGGGGCGCAGGCACGGACGCCGGCCCGCCTCTTATAGCTCGAGCAGTGCGCGGCCCAGGACGGCGCTCGCCCAGGAAACCAGCCCCCCCAGCACGGCTCCCCAGCAAAGGTCGACGATCGTGACCGCGAGAGGCCAATCCCTGATCTCCATCTTAGCCCTCGGCGACGTCGGGCGCAATGGTTTTCATCCCGTCGGATGGCTCCACCCCGAACACCTCGGGCCCGCGCGTCAAATAAAAGACTAAGACGGCCAGGGACAGGACGCCCGTGAACAGGAACGGCGACTGGATTCCGAACCGGTCGGACAGAAATCCGGAGAGCAGGCTGACGACCGCGCCCGAGAGCATCTGGAGGTTGGAAACCCAGCTGAAGGCCAGCCTCTGGCCCGAGGTCGGGACCGTGGACCCGACGAAGGTGTGGAGGGACGGGTAGGTCATGAGGAGGAACCAGCCGTAGGCGAGAAGCCCGGCCAACGCCAAGGCTTTATGGCCCGAGAGGCCGATGACGAACAAGCTGGCGACCGCTCCGGCCAGGCTCAACAGGAAGACGTTCCGCCGGCCGAAGCGCCGGCTCCAGACGCCGTACCCATAGCCCGTGACCGTGCCCAGGCCGATCCAGAGGGCGAGGTAGAGCCCGGTCGCTCCGATCGGGAT
The DNA here is from genome assembly GCA_022867325.1 of Candidatus Aminicenantota bacterium. GTDB lineage: Bacteria > Acidobacteriota > Aminicenantia > Aminicenantales > JAFGBC01 > JAFGBC01. The sequence continues at coordinate 19,099 of JALHUR010000491.1, forward strand.
GAGGAACCTGTGGTTGAGGAGCGAGGGCGCGTAGTAGACGATGACCGACCAGCCCAGTCCTCCGAAGAAAAAGCCGGGGATATAGCGCTTGATACCGACCAGCGACTTCCACCAGGATCGGGCGCTGAGGTCGGGCGTTTTCTCGGCCCGGGACGAGACGCCCTTGAGGGCCATCATGCCCAAGGTCCCCAGGACAAGCCCCAAAACGGCCCAGACCAGGATCGGCGTCTTCCAGGTCCCGCGCTGGGCCAGGTAGCCCACGGACAGGAAGGCCAGCAGGACGCCGACGTTGCCCGACCCGGCCTGGATTCCCATGGCGTCGTCGAGTTCCCGGCCCGACCCGGCCCGCGAAGTCGATATCCAGGCGATGATGATCGGATGGTAAAAAGTCGTGAACAGCCGGAGGAGGAGGAAGAAGGCGACGAGGCCCACGAAGCTCGTCGCGAACGGGATGAGGGCCATCGAGGCGCAGGTGCCCAGGAAGCTCAGCAGCATCAGGCGGCGGTACTCGTGGCGGCAGGACAGGTTGACGACGTAGAACTGAAAAACGACGGAGACGAGCAGGCCGAGGTTGGAGAGGAGCCCGATCTGGGAATAGCTCGAAATCAAATGCCGTTGGCTGTAGAGGATGGGAAAAATCATGGGCGTGACGACGGTCGCCGCGTCGTTGAACGCGTGGAAGATCGAAGCGGAGAGGAGGATCTGCTTTTTCATCGGCGTAAACGGAGTTACTGTAGCACGTCCCTTGACCCCTGTAAATGCAATGTCTCTCGCGACGCGGGCCGATTTGCGGAAACCGCGCTATTCGTGTATAAATTACGACTTATGGCAAATCCGTTCCGCATCTTCCGCCACGTCGATTTCGGCCGGACCTTCACGGCCCTCAGGCACCGGAATTACCGGCTTTGGTTCATCGGACAGACCATCTCCCTGTTCGGCACCTGGATGCAGGCCGCGGCCCTGGGCTATCTCGTGTTCGACCTGACCCGTTCGCCCGCCTACCTGGGCTACGTCGGGTTCGCGGCCGGTGTCCCCGCCTGGTTTTTCATGATCTACGGCGGAGTCGTGGCCGACCGAATGCCCCGCCGGACGCTCCTCATCATGACCCAGACGGCCATGATGATCCTCGCTTTCACCCTGGCCGCCCTGACCTTCCTCCGCCTCGTCCAGGCCTGGCATATCATCGTGCTCGCCTTCGGCTTCGGGATCGCCAATGCCTTCGACGCGCCGGCCCGCCACGCCTTCGTCATGGAGATGGTCAGCCCCGAGGACCTGACCAACGCCATCGCCCTCAACGCGAGCATGTTCCACCTCGGGATCGCCCTGGGCCCGGCCGTATCGGGCATCACCTACGCTTTCTTCGGCCCGGGCTGGTGCTTCGCCATCAACGGCATTTCCTTCATCGCCATCATCATCGCCCTATTCCTGATGCAACTCGTCGAGCACGACCGCCCGGCCGTTACCCGCTCCCCGAAGTCCGACCTCAAGGAGGGCTTCCGCTACGCGTTCCGTCACCCCGTCATCCGGACGGTCATTCTCCTCATCGCCGTGAGCGGACTGTTCGGGAGCGCCTTCCTGACGATCATCCCGGCCTGGGCCGTCAAGATCCTCCACGGAAACGCGGCCACCAACGGCTGGCTCCAGTCGGCGCGCGGAGTCGGCGCCCTGATGAGCGCCCTCCTGATCGCCTCGCTGGGACGGTTCCAATTCAAGGGGAAGCTCCTCACGGCGGGCACCTTCGGCCTCCCCCTTTTCCTTATAGCCTTCGCCTTCACGCGCTGGCTTCCGCTATCGCTCCTGCTCCTGGTCGGCGTCGGCGGAGCGCTCGTCATCGTCATGAACCTGGCCAACGCCCTGGTCCAGATCCATGTCGAGGAGCGCCTTAGGGGAAGGGTGATGGGGATCTATGCCTTCGCCTTCTTCGGATTCATTCCGCTCGGAGCCCTCTGGTCGGGCGCCCTGGCTCAGTGGCTGGGGGAGACCGTCTCGGTCGCCGCCGGCGCCGTCGTGACGCTCGGTTTCGCGGCCGCGGCCTGGATTTTCGCGCCGACCCTGCGCCGCCTCGCTTAGGAATTCCTCCGTCAGCGGCCGTCCGAATCGCGAAGCGGATACCCCCGGGGCGGCGGGGCTTCGCGTCTGAGCCTCGAACCCGGGCCTTTTTTTTCCTTGACCGGGCCGGGCCGCTTTGGATATTCTGAGAC
>JALHUR010000050.1 GCA_022867325.1 Candidatus Aminicenantota bacterium
CCAGTCCTCGAGGGGGCGCCCGGCCAATCGCGCTCCCGACGAGGGCGAGACGTGGAGAGCATCATCGGTCCCATAACAGCGCACGAACCAGACCCGGGCGCCGGTCCGATCCAAGCCCTGGAGGACGTCAAGGACCGCTCCCTCGGGAAGCTCGAGGTCTTCGTCCACGTCGACTCCGCAGACGACGTTGTCCCCGCCCAACCGGAGGCTGGATCTGATCCGGCAGCCTTCGACCCAGGAGTTTGAGCCGACGACTTCCCCGCCGTCCCGGATGTCGGTATTAATGGCCAGGCAGGTCTGGCCGGCCGAGAGGGCGCCGTCGCGGCGGAGCAGGTCCAGGCCGCTCGTGATGAGCTGGCGCGGCGTCCCGAAATGAAGGAATCCGCAGCGAGGCAGGAGCTCGACCGAGAAAGGAACGCGGGACATGACATCGAAGACTCGATTCAGGACCGAGGTTTCGAGGCGGGAACCGCTGGCCCGAACGGTCCTGATGTATTCGTCCCGGCTCGCCTCGGTTCCCATGGCGCAGCAGATCTCCCGGTAAAAATCGAGCCCATCGGCCTCGATCGCCCGGGCCACGGGGCCGGTCCAAACCAGGCCGCCCGAAGGACCGTCCGCGACCTCGCAGAGCCCGAGGATTTCGACGGCCGCCGCCGCATCGAGACTCATGACGCCGATATCGAGGATGGACTGGCCATGGCGCCGGATGGCCCGCTTCGCCTCCTGCTCGGCCGGACTCGGCTTCTGGAGGAAAAGCCTCACCCGCCTGCCGTCCGGGTCGAGACAGAAGACGCCGTGGCGGCCGGCCAGGTCGGGCGACGCATAACAGCCCAGGCCCGTCGTTCCCGCGCCGGTGAGGTCGAGCCGGGCCGCGTCGAAATCGAGCAGGACGTCGCCGGTCTTGACCACAACCTGGCCTCGGCCGGGAGCGCCGGCCGGGAGTCCGAGGTAGACCGGAAGCAGTCTGTCGAGAAGGGTCAGTCCCAGGGCCCGGTCCGACTCCCCCGGCACCGGAATAAAAATTTTTCCGCAGGCTCCATAGGCCGGGATGCGCCTGGAATCGCCTCCGGCGTGGACGATGAGAATCCGAAGGCGCCGAAGAGCCTCGAGCCGGGCCTCCCGTTCGATCCGGCGCGCGCCCGAAGAGCCGATCTCTCGGCTCAATATTTCGAGGAGGCAGTGGATCGTGCTCCCGCCGCTCCCGACCCTCTTTCCGTCCGGATCGGAAACGACCAGGACCCGGGCCGCCTTCGGTATGAAACCGAGCTCCTGCCGAATCCGCAGCTCGTCCCGATAGGCCGAGGCCTGGCGCTCATTCGAGGCCGTGACGACGAGATAATCCCAGGCGCCCGTCCTCACTTGCAGTGGGCCTCGACCTGGACCTTGACCCAGGGATAGGTCCGGGACAAGCCGTCCCGGAGGGAAAACCGGGAGCGCCAGCCGGCGGCGGCGATCCGGTCGGCCCGGAAGTTGCGGGCCTTGACGCCCACCGGGCCGTCGATATGCTTGACGGTGACGGTTTTTCCCGCGATCGCTTCGATCGTCCCGACAAGGTCGTTGACCGACACATATTCCTGACGGCCGATGTTGACCCCGTTCTCGAGGTCCGATCCCATGAGCAGGATGATGCCGTCCAGAAGGTCGTCGATGTAGGTGTAGGCCCGCATGGCGGAGCCGTCGCCCCAGACTTCGATCGTTCCGCCGTCTTCAATCTCGGCCATTTTTCGGCAGAGCGCGGCCGGCGCCTTCTCGCGGCCGCCCCTCCATGTCCCCTCGGGTCCGTAGGTATTTTGAAAGCGGGCGATCCGGACGGCCATGCCGGTGCGGCGTCCGTAGGCCATGGCCATGCGCTCGGCGTAGAGCTTTTCCCAACCGTATTCGTTGTCGGGGAGGGCCGGGTAGGCTTCTTCTTCCGAAAGCTCGGGTTCTTCGGGTCGCATATCCCGGTAGACGCAGGCCGAGGACGAAAAGAAATAGCGCTTAATGCCGGCGTTGGCCGCGGAGTGGGTCATATGGATGTTGATCAGGGCGCTGTTCCTCATGATTTCGCATTCGGCGGCGTGGATGAAGCCCATCCCCCCCATGTCGGCGGCCAGCTGGTAGACTTCGTCGAACCGCTCTCCCCGGGGCGCCGCCACCGCCGCGCGGCAGTTCGCCTCCTCCCGGAGGTCGAGAAGGAGGAACTCGTCGGCCGCCGTGGCGGAAAACTCGGGCCGCTTGATGTCCACGCCGCGGACCCAGGCCCCATCCTTCTTGAGCCGCTTGACGAGATGACTCCCGATGAATCCCCCGGCTCCGCAGACCAGAGCTTTCTTGATCATGTCTTAAACCTTTCGTCTGGATGGATTCGGAAATTTTTTATACCATAGACAGGGGAAGAGTTCAATCCGGCTCAGCCGAGCTGAGAGGTGCAGTGGGGACAGCGCTTGGCCTTGAGCGCGATCGCGGACAGGCAGAAAGGACATTCCTTGGTTTCCGCCGGCGGCGCCGCGGGAGCTTCCTGCTTTCGGCGGAACCGGTTCATGCCTTTGATGACCAGGAACAGGGCGAAGGCGACGATCAGGAAGCTGATGATCTTGTTGATGAACTGGCCGTAATTGAGGGTCACGGCGCCCGCCACCTGAGCCTGGGCGAGCGAAGCGTAGGGGCCGGCGACTTTTCCGGCGACGAGAGGGATGTAGAGGTTGCTGAAATCGACATTGCCGAGGAGAAGCCCGATCGGGGGCATCAGGATGTCCGAAACGAGCGACTGGACCACGGCGCCGAAAGCCACGCCGATGATGATACCGACGGCCATGTCGAGGACGCTGCCCCGCATGGCGAACTCGCGGAATTCCTTGAACATGACGACCTCCTTTGCAGATTTCAGGTTAGGATATTGCGTTATTATTGTCAAATTCTCGACACCCCGGCCTTAAGGCTGGGGCTTGTTCTGGATTGACCCTGAGCCGCGCTTCTCTTCCCCGCCTTAAAAGGCGGGGCTTAGCGACGGCGAATGGGTCAAAGCGGACACGCGGGACTTGCGCGATCTCCGGCCATCCTCTATATTTATAGGCCTGATCATCCGAAGCCTTCCCGCAAGGAGACGATCATGTTTAAAAGCCGCAATCATGCGATTCACGCCGTTATCGCACTCGGCCTCTTGATCCTGGGATCGACCCCCCTCGGTCTCTCCGCCCAAGACCTGCCGGGCAAGGTCGTGACGGCCGAATGGCTGGCCGCGAACCTTAATGCCGCCGACCTCAGGATCCTGGACCTGAGGACCGACATCCGCGATTATTGGGAAGCCCATATCCCGGGCGCCGTTTATATCGATCCGGTCGTTCTCCGCTGGACGGAAAAGGCCGTTCCCGGCAAATTCATGCCCGTCCGGGTTTTCGCCATGCTCCTCGGCGAGCTGGGCATCAAGGAAACGACCAAGGTCGTGATCTACTCGGAAAAAAACAACTACAAGGCCTCCTACCTGATCTGGGCCCTCGACTACGTCGGACACCGCAATGCCGCCCTGCTCGACCGCGGGTTCGACAACTGGCGCAAAGAAGGGCGGGCCGCGACCCAGGATTATCCCTCGATTGCGGCGGTTACCTACCGTCCGCCCGCCTCCCTCAAAGATGAGGTTCGGGCGCCCCTGGACGATGTCCGGAAGGCGCTCGACGGAAGCGCCGTCCTCATCGACGCCCGCCCGGCCGAGATGTTCACCGGGGATAAAGGGACCTGGAAGCGGAAGGGCCACATCAAGGGCGCCCGCAACCGGCCCTGGGCGGCCGACCTCAACGAGGACGGCTCCTGGAGGCTCCCGGACGAGATCCGAACGGCTTACGAAGCCCTGGGAGCGACGCCCGATAAGCTCGTCATCGTCTATTGCGGCCAGGGCCAGATGGCCTCCATGAACTACATGACCCTCAAGTATATCCTTGGCTATCCCCGGGTCCGGCTCTATGACGGCAGCTTCAGCGAATGGTCCGTCCGCACCGATCTTCCGGTCGAATCCGGGCCGGCCCGCTGAAGGTCCAAGGAACTCATGACCCAGGACGCCATCCGCGTCGAGAACCTGACGAAGAAGTTCGAGGACGTCACGGCCGTCGACGGCGTTTCCTTCGGCGTCCCGTCCGGAGAGCTGTTCGGCCTGCTCGGCCCGAATGGGGCCGGCAAGACGACCATCATCAACATGCTCTCGACCCTTCTGGCGCCGACTTCGGGCAGGGCCGAGGTCGCGGGATTCGACATCGCCGCCAGCAAGGACGATGTCCGGCGCAGCATCGGGATCGTCTTCCAGGAGCCGGCGCTCGAAAGCAAATTGACCGGCCGCGAGAACCTCGAATTCCACGCCATGATGTACGGGATCGGCAAGGCCGAGCGAAGGGCGCGGATGGCCGAGGTCCTCGATCTGGTCGAGCTCAGCGACAAGGCCGGGACCCTGGTCGAGAAGTATTCGGGCGGCATGAAGCGCCGGCTCGAGATCGCCCGCGGCTTGATGCACCGCCCCCAAGTTCTCTTCCTCGACGAGCCGACCCTGGGCCTGGACGCCCAAACCCGCCGGCACATCTGGGATTACATCCGGAAGCTCAACAAGGAGGGCGGCGTCACCATCATCCTGACGACCCACTATATGGAAGAGGCCGATTATCTCTGCGGCCGGACGGCCATCATCGACCACGGCAAATTCGTGGCCCTCGACACGCCCGATAAACTCAAGGACATCTTGGGCGGCGACGTCGTCTCCCTGGAAATCGAGGGCGATCCTTCCCGCCTGCTCGAGGCGCTGGAACGGACGGCCTGGGTCAAGACCTCCAAACTGCACGACGGGGTTCTGAGCCTGACCATGGAGAAGGGCGAGCGCCGCATCCCCGAGCTCATCAATAAGGCTCAAGCCCTGGGCCTGACGGTGGCCTGCGTCAACCTCCATAAGCCGAGTCTCGAAGACGTCTTCATCCACTTCACGGGACGGACCATCCGCGATAAAGAGGGGGGCGTCGAGGAGCGCAACCGGATGATTATGAGGAGCCACGGCCGGGGGCCGCGCGGAGGCCGCTCATGATCAGCGGGACGGCCGTCTATGTCCTCTGGCTCCGCGAGATGAAACGCTTCCTCCGGGCCAAATCCCGGGTCGTCGGCGCGCTGGCCATGCCCCTGTTCTTCCTGGCCTTCTTGGGCATGGGCTTCAACCGGATGGCCGTTCCGGGGATGGGCGGCGGGGTCCGCTATATCCAGTTCCTCGTCCCGGGCATCCTGGGGATGAGCCTGCTCTTCTCCTCGACGATGGCCGGGTTGTCCGTCCTCTGGGACCGCGAGTTCGGATTCCTCAAGGAGATCATGGTCGCGCCGGTCAGCCGGGTCTCGATCGTCGTGGGCCGGATCGCGGGCGGGACGACGACAGCCCTCATCCAGAGCGTGCTCATCCTGGGTATCTCGTTCGGCCTGGGATTCAAGATCATCAACCCGATCAAGTTCCTGCTCGGCCTCCTCTTCATGTTTATGATCGCGGTGACCTTCATCGGGTTCGGGCTCATCTTTGCCTCCAAAATGAGAGTCATGCAGGGATTCGCCATCGTCATGAACTTCGTCATCTTTCCGTTGTTCTTCCTGTCCGGCGCCCTCTATCCCCTCGAAAACCTCCCCCGGGCCGTGAGAATTCTCGGATATGCCGATCCGCTGACCTACGGCATCGACGGCCTGCGGGGGACGCTGGCCGGCGTGTCGTCTTTCCCGATCGCGCTGGACCTCGGGCTGATGGCGGGATTCTCGATCGTGATGATCGTGCTGGGCGCCTACTTCTTCGAAAAGAGCGAGAGCGTTTGACTGAAGCTCCACGGACTTACGCCCTTGGGATCTGCTCTTTGCGGACGTTGGAGCGCCTGTCCCCGAAGCGGGGAATTCGCTATTCCTCCACGGATTAACGTCCGTGGAATCCCGCGAAGGGGATTGACCCGGTCTCGGGGCTCGACTAGAATAGCGGGGGTGATCGCCATGGCATTGAGAGATCTTATCGAGCATTCGTCGAAACGGCGCTCTATCCTCAAGGCTCTTCTGGCCGGGGCGGCCCTCCCCTTCCGGGCCGTTCTGCCCTCGCGGGCCCAAAAGACCGAGCCCTCCAGAATCATCAAGGACGGCATGGCCTATCGGCGTTTGGGCCGTACCGGACTTCTGGTGTCGGAGATCGCCCTCGGCGGGAGCCCGCTCCCTGATTGGGATCTCCTTCTCCGGCTTATCGAGCGAGGCGTCAACTACATCGACACCTCCCACACCTACGACAACGGAAACAGCGAGCGCACGATCGGCCGGTTGTTCAAAGCCGTCGGCCGGGACACGATTCACGTCTGTACCAAGTTTCATGTCGAGGGGAATTGGAGCGAGAAAAGCATCATCGCCTCAGTCGAGGGCAGCCTGCGCCGCCTGGGCACCGACGCCATCGATGTCCTGGCCATTCATGGGGCGGACAGGGCCGAGGACTTGACCGACGAGAGGTTGCTGGCCGCTTTCGATAATCTCAAAGCCCAAGGGAAGTTCCGGTTCCGGGGATTGTCCTGCCATTCCAACCACCAGGCCGTCGTCGCCAAGGCCGTCGACTGCGGGCTCTACGACATGGTCCAGCTCGGCACCAACGTCTTCGACATCCAGGAAACCGAAAAGAACGTTCGGACATACGGCGACTATGCAGGAGAAAGCGGACTGCGCGGGCTCATCGATCGCGCCCACGGCCGCGGCGTCGGCGTCATCGCCATGAAGGTCCTCAAGGTCGGAGGCCGCAGACAGGATCTGGCCGCTTTCCAAGCCGGCGGCGTGTCCCTCATCCAGGCCATGCTCAAGTGGGCCCTGGACAACGAAAAGCTCACGGCCGTCGTGACCGAGATCCTGAGCTACGAACAGATGGAGGAGGATCTGGGCGTCATCGGCCGTCCCATGACGGCCGCGGAGCGCGCGGTCTTGTTCGCCCATGTGGCCGCCGCCAAGAAAGACTATTGCCATATGTGCGGCCTGTGCCGGGCGGCCTGCCCGGCCGGGATTAAGACAACCGAGATTCTTCGCGCCTTGGCCTATGCCGACAGCTATGGGAAGGGACAGAGAGCCGTCCGGGAATACTCGGAGATTCGCCCCGAGAAGTCCGCGTCAGCCTGTCTGAATTGCGGGAGCTGCGAAAAGGCCTGCCCCTACGGGATCTCCGTCAGGAGCAAGCTCCGCCGGGCTGAAGCGCTGCTGGGATAAAAGCGGGCTAAGAACCCCGAATCCGAGGGAAGACCGAGATTCGGAGCCGGGCGCATCCCATCGGGATGAGACTAACCTTCTCAACGGGCTCCGCGGAAAAGATCGGACCGGAGGGAAGCTTCCCGACCATATTCCCCTCGGCCGCCCAGCCGGGAATCCGCCGGGCCTTGGCTTCGAGGACAACGGGAGCGTCTTCCGGCGCGAACGGTTGCCGGGCGGGACCATCGGCCTTCACGATCCGGATCGATTCTTCGGGACGCGCGGGATCCACGACGAGGCCGTAGTTCCAAGGCGTCGTCGGCAAGATCTCCCGCGCCGGCCATTCGTCCGTTCCCCCGTAGCGCTTCCATTCCTCGCCGATCCGGAGCGAGTACCAGAGCGGGCCGCGCCGGACCGAAACGGCGTTTCCGAGAGTCTCCCAGACCTTGACCTCGATCCTTTGGGGAAAATCGATCCGGACCCTGTCGCCGTTCTCCCACGTCCGATTGATGACGACGTAGCCGCCGGCCCGGGCATCGGCCGCCATGTCCCGGCTGTTGAGGAGGATTTTGGCTCCGCCGGCCCAATCCGGAATTCTGAGATACAGGGGAAAAGCGACGGGCTTAGACGTCCCGACCTTGAATTCCACGGTTCCGCCGAAGGGATAATTCGTCTCCTCGGCGATCGCGACCTCGGTTCCGTCTCCGGCCTTGGCCCGGACCCGGCAGGGCGCGTAGAGGGCCGCGGCCAATCCGTCGTCGAGGGTTGCCATCCAGAGGTGCTCGGCGTAATAGGGCCATCCGAAGGCGACGTTGTGCTGGCAGCAGCGGTAGCTCCAGGGGTCGTAGGAAACGAGCGTTCCTCCGTTCTGAAAATCGTGCTCGCCGCCCGCGTCGCAGGAAACCAGGTTGGGGGCCGTCAGGTAGTGGAGGCCCTTGAGGTCGGGCGTCAGTGCCGCGGGCAGGGAATTGAAGGCGATCTCCTCGGCCCGGTCGAGGTAGCGGCCCTCGCCCGTGATCCGGGCCAACGATTCGTCGCTGTACATGAGCTCGACCATCGTGCAGGTCTCGGCCCCCTGGCGGGGGTCGCCGTGGCCGGGCCGGATGTTCTCGTCGGCGCCGAACATGCCGCCCGGCTGCCGGCCGTAGGCGTCCATGACCGACCGATAATTCCGTTCGACCGCGTCGATCAGCTTCGGGTCGTGGGACTGCTGGAAGTAAATGCCCGGTTGGCGGATACCCATGGCGATGTTGACGCCATGGTAGAATTCGCTCTCGACCCAGTTCGTGTCGCGCTCGGCCGTGAGCATGGGCGAGGTCCAGTCCGAGGTCCGCTCGAAAATCCGCTTCCCCAGGTCGAGGAGCCAGGCTTCGCCCGTCCTGTTGTAGAGCCAGTAGACGCTCTCGAGGTTGTCGCCGCCCCGGAGCTTCTGCCAGCTGCCGGGCAGGAGCTTGTCGACGGGCAGGTCGAACTCGTACCGGAAGTACTTCATCATCAGGGAAAGGACGCGCTCGTCCCCGGTTGCTTCATGGAAGCTCTGGAGGGCGAACAGCATGACCATGTTGGGCCACAGGTCGTAATTGTCCTTGTTGGCGGGCGGTCCGAAATAGCCGTCCGGCTGCTGGGAACGGATGGCGACTTCGATCCAGCGCCGGGCCCGGCCGATCATCTCGGCGTCTTTGAGGACATAGCCGAGGTCGCCGAAGCCCTTGAGCCAGTAGGGCATTTCCTCCCATCCCTTGCCCCCGGGATCGATCCAGCCGCTGTCGGATTTGAGGAAGCGGCTGATTTCCTCGAGCCGGCCCGTAAATCCGTCCCGCATGAGTTGGAGCTGGCCCGACAGCCAACCTTCGGGCTCGATCGCCCCGATCGGGAGCTTGACGAGCGGGCCGGGCCGCAACGGCGGCCGGTTCGACACATAGAAGCGGCTGGCGCCCTCAAGGGGCGGTGTAGCGACGGTTTTGATGGTCGTCGGGGCCATGGCTGCCTCCATGGACGCGGGATAAGCCAACACAAACAGGAAAAGGACGCTTCCCCATGCGGCTTTTTTAAACATGGTCATAGCTCGTCCGGCGAATCGTCAGGACAGTCTCTTGATGATATGCCAGCCGTACTTGGAGTCCTTAGGATCGTGTTCGGCGAGGCCGATGGGGCCGACCTTGAGTCCGAAAGAGACGTCCCCGAAAGCCTTGACCATTTTATTTCGGGCGTACTCCTTGCGGGAGGGATCGGGATCGATCCCGAGGTTGGACATGCCGTAGATCCCCGGGTATTCGTCATCGGTGTACTGTTTGACAAGGGCGTCGAAATCCTCCCCTTTCCGGGCCCGCTCGAAGAGCGAGAAGGCGAGCTCGCGGGCCTCCTGGACGGAGCGGGTGACCTTGCCGTCGGGGATGGATCCCTTAAAGGCGATCAGGATGTGTTGGACGGTGACCCGGTCCGGGGCTTTGCGTGAACAGGCGGCCGGGCCGAGGGCGGCCGCGATCAAGAGCAGGGCGGCCGGACGGGTTTTTCGCAAGACGGAAGGAACGATCATTTCAACCTCTTTCATCGAATCGGGGAGATCCGGGATTCGAAAGCTTCAGGCGCCCGTGGATATAGCGGACAATGGCGGCCGCGATGTTCCGGACGAGCGCGTCCGGGACGCCGTCGGCGGCCCGGGACTGGAGCCGGACGTCGCAGGATTCATTGACATAGTCGATGACGATGAATCGTCCGGCGGGCGTCAGGGCGATTTCGGTCGAGAAGAAGCGGAGCCGCGAGACGCCTGCGATCCGGGACACGATCTCGAACAGCGGAAGGAGTTTATAGCCCTCGACATCGTCCGCCGAGAGCTCCCGGTAGCGATGGGTCAAGTCGTCCCACCAGACGCACTGGACGAGCCCGCAGCTGTAGAAGCCCCGGAACCAGAACCGGCGGCCGTCGCGTTCGAGCGGCGCGACCGTTTCCTGAACAAGGTATTTGTCGTCTTTGTATTCGCGCCGGGCGCGGAGGATGTCGTCCAGGGTGAGGGCGTCCTTGATGACGCCGATGCTCCCTCCCGTCGTGTTGGCGGGCTTGATGACGAAGGGTCGCCCCAGGCGCTCGAATTCGTCCCGGGCGATCTCGGCCGTCTCGCTGTGGTTGAAGGGCGGAAGAATGATGGTGAAGGGCGTCAGGAGGCCGGCCGTGATGAACTCGAGATGCATGGTCGCCTTGTCCGAAGCCCAGCGCAGGCCCTCGAGCGGATCGATGACGTCCACGCCGCGGCCGGCCAGGGTTCTCTGGAGCGGAAGAAAATCGGGAGTGGTCGACGAGGCACGGTCGAACAGGAACCGGATGCCGAGCTCGCCGGACTCGAGGCCGGCCAGGGCGGCGGCCAGGCCGGGAGGAGGGATGGTCAAGGTCGAGAGTCCGAAGCCCTCGGCCTCGTCCTCGCAAAGACGGATGAAATCCGCGTCGTACTCCCAGTCGTAGGCGAGGGCTAGATCAACCGCGGACATGATCGGAGCCATTATAGCACAGGCGGCCTTAGGCCATGATCCGGACGACGCCGAGAATGAGATAGAAGACACCGGCGATGACGGCCGCCAGCTGGGCGATCGCCCGGAGAACCGGGTCCCGGGCCAGGCCGCCGGCTCCGGCCAGCGGCAGGAGGAAGAGCGAAGTGACCAGGAAGAAGACGGCGAAAAAGACGAGGCCGTAGCCCGGCCGCCCGGCCGCGACGACATCGGCGAGCGCGGCCAGGAAGGGAGGACACAGGTTGAAGCCCACGAACAAGCCGAGGACCAGGGGTGGCCGCGCCCGGCCCAGAACGGGACCCAACCTCCGGCAAAGGGCCAGGCCGGGGAATCCGCGGACGAGCCCATAGACAATCATCATCAAACCGATTCCGAGATAGGGAATTCCGGCCGGCCCGCGGGGGAAACGGCCCCGCAGGAGCCCGCCGGCCGTGCCGGCCGCGAGCCCGACCAAAAGATAGGCCGCCAAGCGTCCGGCGACGAATTGGAGGAAAGGAGCCCAGCGGGCGGCCGCTCCCTTTTTTCCTCGGCCAACAGAACAGGGAGGAGGACGGGGGCGCACGATCCGAGACAGAGAAGCCCGGTCGAAAGCCCGAGGACAAGAGCCCGGGCCGCCGCATCGAATACGCTCATGGACGGGTTCCTCGGGGTTGAACCGCTATTTCCGGATGTCGCCCCTGTCGAGCTGGAGCTCGCCCGTCGCGCTGAACGTGCCTTCACGGATCGGGATTTTCCGGCCTATTTTTTCCACAATCCCCGACCCGAAGGCGAAGAACATCAGCGGCACGAGCAGAACGAGCAGGACGGCGATGAGATACATGAGCTTGATTCTGGCCGCGACAAAAAATTTGCGGATAGTGTTCATGGCCTCTCCCCTTCCCTATTTCAAGAGCAGCGAGCCGGTTTGGACGAAATGGAGGATTCTTAACAGCGAGCTTGCCACCATCCCTCCCGAAATGATCCCCCCGAACAGGAGCGCGGCGAAAACGAACAGGCTGTCCGGCCGAACGACCTCCTTCCAAAATCGGCCCCGGGCGGCCGTCTCGGTTCCTCCCCGAAGAGGGACGCCCAGCAAGGCGTACTGGATGGCGCCCCGGGGGCAGACCTCCATGCAGCGGCCGCAGCGAGCGCAGCTGATCGAGACCTTGTGCTTGGCCAGCGTCTCCTCGGTGATGGAGAAGGTCGGACATTCGGCGACGCAGGCGCCGCATTGAGTGCATTTGTCCTTGTCGACCCGGACCCGGTAGGGATTGACGAGGCCGGCCAGGGACTGGAAGGCGCCGAAGGGACAGAACAGCCCGCACTGGGTCCTTCGTTTCATGAGCAGGGGCAGGACGACGACGAGCCCCAGAAAGAGGGCGATGAACAGCCCGGTCTGGATCCAGATCAAGAGGTTAACCGGCTTGACGAATTCGGTCACCGCCTTGAACGGACAGAGCCAGCTGCAGTAAACCGGTTCCAGAGCCAGAAAGGCCCAGAGGACGATGACGGCCAGGAGGGCGAACGGGAACCAGCGAAGCTTATAATTAAAGTTGCGGGACGACAGACGCCGTTTGGGGAGAAGCTTGGAGAAAAACTCGTCGAGGCCCCCGTAAAAGCATCCCCAGCTGCACCAGCCTTTTCCGATCGTCAGGGTCGCGCCCAGCCAGAGGAAGAGCATGGGAAAAAAGCCAAGATCGGAGAAGAGCTTGGTCGGGAAGATCAGGACGCCGTAGACGAGGCCGGGGACGATGAGCATGGGGATGGTCAGGTGGCAGAGCGGCGTGTCGAGATTGGCGATATCCTGCCCGGTCAGGGCGAGGTGGCCCCTCTGCTCGAGCAGCATCGGAATGAAGCCGAGGACGAAGGCCAGGCCGTAAGCCGAGAAGAATATCGACCGGTAGCGGGAAACGAACCCGGTCCGGAAGATGAGATAGGCCAGAACGGTCAGGAAGACGACATAGACGGCGCTGGCCGCCATCATCCGGGGATTCCGCCGGTTCCCGCCGATGAGCATGAAACCCAGGAACAGGAAGAGGAGCGCCGTTAGAAAGATGGATGATCCCCGCGAATGGGAGTCAACCCTCCGGCTCCCCGGCATGAATGCCGGGGCTTGCTCAGGATTAACCCTGAGCCTCGCTTCTCGTCCCCGCCTTGAAAGGCGGGGCTTAGCGTCGGCGAACGGGTTAACGGTCTCTTTCATGGTTCCTCGCCTCCTTTCGCGCCGAAGGTTACCTCGACCAGGACAATCTCGGGCCGGCTCCCGGTCCGGACCGGCGGACCCCAGGTCCCGACGCCGCAGGAAATGTAATACTGGGTCGCCCCCCTCCGCCAATAGCCCCAATTCTGCTCGTAGACGCCCTTGTTGATGAGGTTAAGCGGAAAGAGCTGGCCGGCGTGAGTATGTCCGGAGAGCTGGAGGTCGACCCCGTTCGCCTCGGCCTCTTCGAGGCGGAAGGGCTGATGGACGAGCAGGATGATCGGCCGGCGCTTGTCCGCCGGGCCGAGGATCTCGGCCAGGCTCTTCCGGGCTCGGCCGAAGCGCACGGCCGTCGGATCTAGGCGTCCGGCCAGGATGAACGCCTCGGCGACCACGACGGCCTCGTCCTCGAGAACCCGGACGCCGCCGCGCCTCAAGTATTCGACGTTCTTGACGATGCCCCCGTAGTACTCGTGGTTCCCGCTGACGGCATAGACGCCGAGCGGGGCCCGGATCGACGCGAGCGTCGTCGTCATCTTTTCCTCTTCTTCGGCCGGAACGCTCTCATCCACGATATCCCCCGGCAGGAGGACGATGTCGGGACGGAGGCCGTTAATCATGGATACAATGCGGGCGAGCCTGGAGTCGCGGATGATGGTCCCCAAATGAATGTCCGAGGCCATCGCGATCCGGAGGTTTTTCAAGGCGCCGGCCGGTTTGGGAACGGCGATCTCCAGCGTCCGGATCCGCGGCCTGAGGGCATTGAGGTAGCCCAGGACCGTGATCAGGAGCACGGCGGCGGCGACTCCGGCCAGCGCCCAGGCGCCGGACCTGGCGGGCTGGCGTCGGATAAAAGCCGGAAATATATGGAGAAGGCGGTCGGCCAGCCGAAGGATGTCGATAAGGAGGACGAAGAGGAAGCCGTAGAGCATGACCGTGAAATAAAAAGAACCGAGCTGGAGGAGGACGCCGCCCGCCGCAGCGTGAAGGCCGCGCTCCAGAAAGCGGCCGAGCGGATAGGCGAGGACAAGGACCAGGAACGCCAGGAAAAAAAACCAACCCGGAAGCCCGGCCCCGGTCCAGGCTTGCCAGCCCCTCCGGCCGATGTAGAAATTCAGGAGCGAATAGACGGTCAGGGCAACGACCAGGAAAATGATCACCTCATGTCTCCTCATCGGGCCGAATGCCTCAGAAGACGGGGCGGTTGAACCAGGCGATCTCCTCGATCGGCAGCCGATTCTTCTCCTTGGGGGGCCTCGGCTCATGCGTTCCCATCGCCATCAGGGCCATGACCTTGTAGGAGCGCGGAACCTTGAAAAACTTTCGGGCCTTTTTATAGTTGAACCAGCCTATCCAACAGGTCCCCAGGCCGAGCTCACGGGCCTGAAGCGCGATGTGCTCGCCCGCGATGCCGATATCGATGGAGAGGTAGGGAATCCCCTGGAGAACGCTTCCGATCCTGTTGGCCAGAAGGTCGGGTTTGCCCAGGATCACGATCAGGACCGGGGCCTGGGCGGCGAACATGGTCGCCTTGTAGATGCCGCTGAAAACTTCCCCGGCGAACCGCTCCTTGAGTTCGGGATCGTCGATGACCAGAAAGCGCCAGGGCTGGACGTTGTGGGCCGACGGCGCCAGCCGGGCCGCTTCGAGACAGGCCATGATCTTTTCCCTGCCCACGGGTTCGGGAAGATAATGGCGGACGCTCTTCCGCGCTTCGACCAACTCGCGAAAAGTTCCCATCGCTCTCCTCCTGATCAGATCATGTCCGCGGCCGCCGCTTCTCCATCCCGATCCGCCGTCATTTAATGAGGAAAAGGGATATCTGACGCCCGTCGAGGAACCAGGGGCCGCCTCTCGTGAAAGCGGCGTCCTCCTCGAGCGCGATGGTCACCTCTTGGCCGTCCCATTCCGCGACGGCAACCTTGGTGTTGAGTTCGATCGAATAACAGGTGTCATAAAAGAGGTGGTAGTCGCCCTGGCCGGGGACTCCTTCCTGATGATCCCAGAGACCGATCGTCGGGCCCGCGGCGTGGCCGTGGACGCCGAGCGGGTGGGTATAGATGCTCGGTTTGAGGCCGGCTTCCTTCGCCTTCCGGAGAGCGGATGCCAACACCTCGTTCCCGGTCCGGCCTTCCCCGAACTCGGCCAGCAGAATGTCCTGAAGCCTGTTCCCGGCCCCCAGGGCGGCCTTCAGTCCCTGAGGAGCGCCCTCTTCGTTCGGTCTCAAGACATAGGCATGCTCCTGGTGATCGGTCTTGAGGCCGAGATAATCGATCCCCATATCGCAGTGGAGGAGGTCGCCGCGGCGGATGATCCGGTCCCCGGCCTCCTTCTCCCGCGGGCGCTGGATCGAGATCGAGGGAGGGAACCAGGTGTCGAGCTTGAGAGAACGGATCCGCTCCCACATCCACCATTCGACGTCCTCGGCCGTCGTGACGCCGGGAGTGATCACGGCCGGCGAGAAGGCCTCGGCGATGACGGCGTGGGCGACGGCCGCGATGTGGGGATAGACCTCGAGCTCCTCGGCCGTTCGCCGCTCGAGCCAGCCCACGGCCAGCCGCTCCGCGGAGCCGACGCGGTTTGCCCAACCCGGGCCGAGGGCTTTCAGGAATCCGGCTTTCAGAGAAGCCGACAGCCCGTCGCCGAAGGCGAAGATCTCGGATTCATCGATGCCGATCCGCTTGGGATTCCTGTCCTTGACGACCCGGGCCAGCGCCTCCCACTGATCCTGCCGGGTCTTGTCCGGCTGCCAGGCCGCCTGATAGAGGGTCCCGATCGGGTAGCGGCCGACCGATATCTTCTCGACCCCCTCGGCACCCTTGTCGAAGAAGACCAGAATGGACAGGCGCCGAGCCGAAAGGGAATCGGCCGGGACCAGGGTCAGATAGACCGGGTCCTCGTTGTACTCCCGGCAGATGACGACCCACATATCGATCTTCTCCCTCCGCATGAGGTCGGGGAGCACGGTTTCGAGCCGGGCTTTGAGCCATCGGTCCTGAACGGCCGTCCGGTCTTTGATGGGGAGAATGGAAGGCATTCCGGACTCGGCCGGGGCGGACCGGAGGCCGGCGCAGACGGCCAGCACGATCAGAATGGGAACGATTCTTTTCATCGGGTCCTCCGTTAACCCTAAACTATAGACTAAAAATTCTTACCGGTAAAGAATATTAGAATCCTCATTTAATAGAAATACTCACCCAGGCATTGAACTTTGGACCCCAAATTGCGTATACTATGTAGTGTCAAGGAGGAATAATTCTATGAAAAAAATCGTAATCCTCGTCCTGGCCCTAACTTTGGCTCTCATCCTGTTGACGTCCTGCGGCAAGAAAGGCGGGGCGGTCACGGGCGAAGGGCTCCTGGCCTATCTTCCCCAGTCCTCAAACGGCGTCGTGGTCTTGGACATGAACCGGATCATGAACACGGATGCCGCCACCAAGGCCATCAAGGAAGACAAGGCCTTCCAGAAGTATCAGGAATTCGTCCAGAAGACCGGGATCGACCCCCAGAAGGATCTTCACTTTATCGCGGTCGGCCTGGCGGGCGACATGACGTCCAAGTCGGTGGAGCCCGCCGTCATCGTCAGTATGAACTATAAAAAGGACGACCTCCTGGCCAAGATCAAGGCCGAGGCCAAGGTGGAAATTCAGGAGACGACCTATAACAGCGTCACGCTCTACACGGTGCCCGAGGAGCAAGGCAAGAAGCAGGCCTATGTCGCCTTCCTCGACGCCTCCCTGATCGCCGGCGGCAGCGAGACTTCGCTCAAGTCCGTCATCGACGTCTACCAGAAGAAATCCGAGAGCGCCCTGAAGAACGAAGCGCTGTCCGGGATCCTCAAGGGCGTCCGGAAAGACGCCATGGCCTGGTGCGCTTTCTCCGTCCCGGGTGATGTCATGGAAAAGGCCGCCTCCGAGAATCCGATGATGGCCAACCTCAAGGGGCTCTACGGACTGACCATGTTGTTCGACTACAAGAACAAGACCCTTATCGCCGAAATCAAGGGTCTCAACAAGGACGAGGCTAAGAATAAGGAAATCGCGACCATGCTCGACGGGCTCAAGGCCATGGGCGCCATGGCCTCGACCAAGGAGCCGGGTCTGGGCGAGCTCCTCGACAAGATTCTGATCTCTTCCGGCCCCAACGATGTCACGATCTCCGCCGACATTCCCGAGGACCTCCTCAACAAGCTCAAGGCCAAGGCCGAGGAGAAGATCCAGGGCATGATCCCCAAAAAGCCCGCGGGCGAGGAAGAAGCGCCGAAGGAAGAGATCAAGGACTAGCCTGAACGGCGTATCAGCGGTCCGTCAACCCCTCGACTCCCCGGCGTCTTCGCCTGTACTCATAGGCCGTTCCAGGCTTATGGGTGCCGGCATGAATGCCGGCACCCAAGGAGCCGTTGTTTCGGCTCCTTGGGTACTGCAAAGCGGGGCTTGTTCGGGGTTAACCCTGAGCCCACTCAGCCCTTTCCCCTCCAAAGGGGCTGAGTACAAAAGTGTCGCTTCTCGTCCCCGCCTTGAAAGGCGGAGCTCCGATTTTAAGCCCAGCCTTCAAGGCGGGGTAGCGTCGGCGAACGGGTCAAGTATCGAACCGGCAGGGG
>JALHUR010000492.1 GCA_022867325.1 Candidatus Aminicenantota bacterium
AAGGAAGGGGACGTCATCCGGATCGACACCCGGGACAACAAGTACCTGGAGAGGGCCAAAACCAAATAAAGCCGGCCGCGCCGCCGGTCCCCGCCCCGCGGCCTCAGAACACCTGCCGGACGACGCCGACGTTCCCGTACCTGTCTTTGACCCGGACGACGACCAGGTTATCCGCGCCGGGGCCTAGGGGCAGCCTGAACGAGAAGCTTTCCTGCTTGGAATCGCAGATTCCGTCCACCGGGAAAACGATCCGCCAGCCTTGGGGGCGGACCAGGATCTCGACTTCTTCGATCGAGGAAAACGCGTCTTCGGCCAGGAACGAGACGGCCAGGTCGCCGCGGTCCTTGTCGCGGGCGGCCGTGAAATTCTTGACTAAGGGGAGCGAGTTGTCGATAACGATGGGAAGGCTGGTCCGTTCCGAACGGAGCTCGCTTCCGGCCGGGTTGGAGGGCGCGTCGGAGGCCTCGAGCTTGAAGAGGTACGTCCCGTCCGGGAACGCCGTCGTGTCGAAGGCGAAAAGATTCTCGGCCCAGCCGTCGGCGAGAAGGCGCCACTGGGATTCGTCGGCTTTTTTCAGGCGGAGCCTGAAGGCCAGGACATCTTCGTTCTCGTCCCGGACCTCCCAGACGATTGTCCGGTAGCCTTTGCGGACGGCTTTCTTGGCCGCCAGGACGGTCCTTGCCTCATCGGGCTTGGAAGGACGCCGAACCGTGTTATGCTCGAGCCCCCAGACGACCTCATCCTGGACGGCTGGTTCGATGTAAACCTCGTTGGCCGCGAGCCAGTCGAGGCTTACGATCTCAGGCTTTAAGTTGGACTGGGCGTAAAAGACCTGGGCTCGGGCGATCGAGGGCGAGGCCTTGGCGGTTTGGAGCCTGAAGGCGGCCCGGAACTGGAGATAGCGGGTCCGCGGGCTTAGGACGGGCTCTTCCATTTTTTGGTAAGGAGGAGACCAATCGTTCCAGGTCGGATTGGGTTCGGCCGTGTTGCCGCTCCGGGTTTGGAACTGAATGATGGAACCTTGGGGAAGCGAGCCCTCCCAGGACAACCGGCCCCAGGACGCAATGGTTTGGGCGTCGAGGACGGGGCTGAGGTATTCCCCGGCCGGGCGCTGGTCGGGATAGAGGACGGAGAGACCGGGAGGGTTATTGGAGAGGATGCGGATTCCCCCCTCCAAAGCGGACAGCGAGTAGATTTGCTCGGCGCTCTCTTGAATCAGGAGGGACGCCCGTTCGCCGCCGTCAAGCGCGTAGAGCCTGCCCTTCGGTCCCGTTCCGAATAGGATCCGGCTCGAACCGGGCTCCCTGATAATGGCATAAACCAGGTCCTCCTCCGACGTCCAGACTCTGCTGGCCAGGCCGTCGGGATCGATCTTGAAAATCGCCGCCGAATCCTTGGTCTGGAGAACGGCCGGACTCTCGGATGCGGATGCGGTTACGGTGACCGCGACATCGGTTCCCGTCTTGGGCACGACGACGGCGGCCTCGTCCTTTTTAACGTTCAGGGACGCTCCGCCGGCCGCCGCGAACAGGCTGCCGTCCTCGGCCAGGACAAGACCCTTGACTTCTTCAAACGGCGATTCGAACAGGAGAGAGGATTTCCCGGCCGCGATCCGGTAGACGGCCCCTTTCCCGCCGCTCCCGGCGTAAATTCTCCCTTGGCCGTCCTGTTTCAAGCAGAGGACGTGGTTGTCCGCCGTCTTCAGGATGAACTCGCCCTCTCCCTGGGGGTTGACCGCATAGATGCCGCCGCGCTCGCCGACGGCGACAAGCAGACGCCCCGCCTCGCTGAAGGCCAGGTCCCAGATGTAGCGTTCATCCGGGTTGAAAAAAATCTCGCCCTTCGTCTTGGCCGTGATTTTATAGACCTTCCCGTTGGGGGAGGTTCCCGCAAACAGGACGCCTTTTTCGTCGAGGACGAGGGCCGTCACGTCCATCTCGGCCGTTTGGAAGTAGAGTTCGGCGGTCCCGTCCTTGGAGACGCTGTAGATTTTGCCGCCGTGGCCCGTCCCCAGGAAGAACATCCCACCCTCGCCCGCGGCGCAGGAGAGATAAAACTCTTCCGAGGGGCCGGCGCCCTTCTCCTGCCGGGGCGCCAGGCTCAGGACTCCTTCCCAAGACAGGGAAATCCCGTCGAATTTCCCCTTCAGGAAATCGTTCCGGCTCCGGAACTCCCACTTCCGGGGGGCAACGCCCCAGGCCGTAAGGACGGAGCCGATCAGGAAGGCCAGGACGAGGGCCGTGCGTTGTTTCATCGCCGCGTTCTCCTATTTGCGGATTTGGACGGGAATCACGGCGGCGCCCTTGAAAACGAACGGGACCGGCAGCTGGTAATCGCTCAAGGTCGAACGGGCCAGCTCGGTCGGGGCCGAGGCCGCCGCCCGCGGGGAAGCGAACATGGCCTTCAGTGAAGGCGGCAGGTTGGACATCTCCTCGCCGCGCAGGAAAAGGCCCGGCTTGGAGGCTAGGATCTTAAAGTAAATCCGGTTGTTCTTGCGGAGGTTGTTGAGGAAACGGACGAGTTGGGCGAGGCTGCGCGGGATGAACTCGCGGGTCTTGTACTGGGACGACTCGAGCAGCTGCATCGAGGCCGCATCGGCGACGACGATCTGGAACTCCGAGCCGGCCGGGAGGCTGGGAGCCTGGACCTGGACCTCATGGACGAGGCCCTCCTCCTTGAAGCCCCTCAAGAAAACCTTGATTTGGATCCGCTCGCCCGGCGAGACTTCATACTTGTCGAGCCAGACCCGCTCGAGCGAAGCCTGGCGGAGCCGGTCCGAGGGGCGCACGGCGAGGTCGATCCGGTGGATGCCGAGATCCTTGAACTCGTTGTTGGACAGGAGGTAAACGACGGCCGCGATCAGGCCGGATACGCTGGTCGCCGAATTATCGAGATTCCCGGAAAAGAGATCCTCGAGATGGATCCCCATCCCGTTGTCGAGGTAGACGTCGCCCTCGAACTCGAGGGTCAGATCGCCGTAGGCGCGCTCCTCTCCGGTCAGGAGCGAGGAGAGCGTGATGTTGAGAAAGGCGGGGCCGAGAATCTTATCGTTGACGACCTTGAGCTTGAATTCTCGGCCGGGGCGGCCCTCCTCCTCGATCCGGAGGTTGACCGGGATGAGCCGCGGCATCTTCCCGATCTCGCCCAGGACGCCCGCCGTCCGGTCCTGGCTGAAACGGCCGATCAGGGCCTCCGTTTCGGCGAGTTTGAACGAGGTCTCGAGGCTGGGGACGACGGCGACGACACGGGCTTTGGTCATGGCGTAATCGACGGCGCCGAGGTTGTAGAAGGGGTGGCCGAAGGCCAGGACCCGGTTCCCGTCCAGATAGGTCACGGTCCCGATCGCCGAGGCGTTGGCGTCGCCGCCGACAAGCTGGATGCCGACCGGGTCGCCTTCGCGGAGGGAAAGGTCCGTCCCCAGCGTCATGTCCCGGGCTTGGGAGGACATCCCGCCCAGGACCGGGTTGAACCCGATTCGCTCCAGGAAGGGCCTGGCCTTTTCGACGGCGCGGCTGGAAAACCCGCCTAAGATCAAGGGGAGACGGAGCCGCCGGGCCGTGCGGCCGCCCGCTTCGACGAAAACCTCGGCCGGGAACAATTCCTTGCTCCGCTCGAACAGGTCCTCAAGGCTCAGCCGGTTCGTCAGGGACAGGCTGAGCGCGGGAGCGGTCCGCGGCGTGGCCCGGTCGTCGATCGCCAGCATCTCCTCGATGGGCGTGATCCCCGCGATGGCCTCCTTGGCATAGGGGAAGCTGTAGGCGACCGCGCCGGCGATCTTGCCCTCGATAAAGACGGGGCTGCCGCTCATGCCCTGGATGATCCCGGCCTGGTCCACCGTCTTGCCCCGAAGCCGGGCCAGGATTAAATTCCGGCGCGGCTGGATGTTGGAGAGGACGCCCAGGATCTCGACGTCCGATTCCTCCATCACGTTTCCGGCGAAGACGCTCCGGGCCTTCCCGGTCATGCCCGGCTTGACATCGCGGAGGGGCATGGTCAGGGTCAGCGCCCGGGCCGCTCCGGCGCACAGGCCGAGGGCCAGGAGAAGAAGAGGAAGGCGTTGTCTCATAAAATCCATTCCGGCCTCCTCGTTCGATTCCGTTCGTCGCCCCGGATCCGCTGAGGTCCGGGCCCCGATTTGACCGGCCGCAGCGGATATCATACAATCCCGGCCGTGAAAGCCCTTGTTACCGGCGGCACCGGTTTCATAGGAAGCCATCTCATCGAATTTCTGCTCGCGCGGCCGAAGACAAGCGTCTTCGCCCTTGTCCGGGACCCGGCGCGGCTGAAATGGCTGAAAGGCCTCAAGGTCGACTGCGTCCGGGGGGATCTCCTGACGATCCCGCCTCTCCCGTCCGATATCGATACCGTCTTCCACTTGGCGGGCGCGACGAAAGCGTCCAAATCGGCGGTTTATTATACTGTAAACCAAAAAGGAACGGCAAGTCTTTTCGAGAGCCTGGCCGGCCAGGGGATCCGGGCTCGAGTCGTCCTGCTCAGCAGCCTGGCGGCGGCGGGTCCCCTTTTCGAAGGCCGGCCCGTCCGGGAAAGCGACCCGCCGCGGCCCGTCTCCGACTACGGCAAGAGCAAGCTCGCCGGAGAACGGGAAGCCCTTCGTTTCAAGAACCGTTTTCCGCTGATCATCCTCAGGGTCGGCGCCGTTTACGGACCCCGGGATACGGACTTCCTCCGCTATTTCAAGATCATCCGGCGCGGCCTGTTGCCCCGGTATGGTTCCCGGACGCCGCTCCTGAGCCTCTGCCATGCCGGGGACTTGGCCGAAGCCCTCTGGATCGCCGCCCGGGCCGAAGTCGGAACGGGGGACGTTTTCAACATCGCCGATCGGGAGCCGGCAAGCTGGGACGAGATCGGCCGGACCGCCGCGCGGGCTTTGGGACGTAAAGTCAGGCCCGTCCGCGTTCCGCGTTTTTTGGTTTACGGGGCCGCCTGTCTGGCCGACCTGGCTGGGCGGCTGTCCGGCCGGCCCGGGATATTCGGCCGCGACAAATACCGGGAGATGATCCAGGAGGGCTGGGTCCAGGACGTCGGGAAAGCCGAGGCCGTTCTCGGATTCCGGACATCCATTCCGCTTGAACGAGGGATTCAAGACACCATCCGCTGGTATAAGGATCAAGGCTGGCTGTAGAAACGGGACAGGCCGCCGCTCGCGCTCAAGATCCCGTCTTGCGGACGAGAGACGTGCGCGTATAGAAGCCCGCGGCAAATCGCACGGTCTCTTTAACGCACCAATTCTCGCGGAGGGAGCGGGCGAAATATTTGACACGGCCCTCGAGGCGATGAGTGCCGCGCTTGGCCTCGGTGCTGACCGTGAACGGGATCTCGACCGAACGATCCAACTTCAGGGCCTCCCCGTCCGGCTTTTCGGAAACCTCTATTTCCAGGTCCCGGGCCGTGAAGAAATTTTTTGAAAACGTCAGCTCCGGCCCGGGGTTGAACTCGATGACGAAATCGGGATGCGGGCTGATCTCGACCCCCTCCGGGACGGCGAACCGGATGACGATTTTCCCCGATTGACCGCGGGACAGGCGGGGCGGAACGACCGAGCATTCCGCTTTCAGTAATTCCGTGTCCTGTCCCGTC
Organism: Candidatus Aminicenantota bacterium; assembly: GCA_022867325.1. Taxonomy (GTDB): domain Bacteria; phylum Acidobacteriota; class Aminicenantia; order Aminicenantales; family JAFGBC01; genus JAFGBC01. Next base: position 5,599 of record JALHUR010000492.1, read on the forward strand.
CCGGTTTGGCTGAATCCGGTCGACAAGACGAACCCGAAGGCAATCACACCAGCATTCCAGCCTCGTCTCATTCCGTCCATCCTTCAAAAAATATAATACCCGCTCATTTCCAAGAGGTCAACCCGTCGTTTGTCGGAAGGGAAGAAACGGGTCCCGATATCCAAATATTTGGTTATCCAAAAAAATAAAAAAATCCGCCTTTATTTTTTCGCCTCTTTTGTTTATAATTTCACGGACCTGACATGAATACACGGACGGTCATCACGGG
>JALHUR010000493.1 GCA_022867325.1 Candidatus Aminicenantota bacterium
AGTCAACCCCTCGACTCCCCGGCATGAATGCCGGGGCTTGTTCGGGGTTAACCCTGAGCCTCGCTTCTCGTCCCCGCCTTGAAAGGCGGGGCTTAGCGTCGGCGAACGGGTTAAAAGCAGCATTCCTATTTCTATGATTTTCGAAAGAGGGCTTTGAAAGCGAATCTGAAGCGACCATGTGGAAGTCAGCACGCATAAACTAACTAATATACGAAAGCTCCTAAGGCAAGGGCGAGGGGAGGATGGTGAAGAAGGCCGTATGAGAGACCGAGCGGGCACGGCCGATTTGGGGACACGTTACCGATTTAAGAAAATCGGCACATGTCCCCAAAGCGGGAGCGAGGGCTCGAATCGAGTGAAGCTTTCCTCGCCGGGGAAAGCGAACGTGCCTTCGAGCCATCCTGCCCCGAGCTCTCCCTATTGATTTTTATCCCGATTTAGTTTATACAAGGGCGATGTTAATCCTTGGAATTTCGGCCTTTTACCACGACAGCGCCGTGAGCCTGGTCAAGGACGGCGAGGTTATCTTCGCCGCCCAGGAGGACCGGTTCAGCCGCAAGAAGCACGACTCCGGGTTCCCGGAGCGCTCCCTCCAGGCCTGCCTGAAAACAACCGGGATCCGGACCGAAGACCTGGACTACGCCGTTTTCTATGAAAAGCCCCTCTGGAAGCTCGACCGCCTCTTCTCGACCTACATGCAGTTCGCGCCCCGCGGCATCCGGAGCTTCCTCAAGGCCGTCCCGGTCTGGGCCAAGCAGAGGATCTTCATCGCCGACATCATCCGGAACGAGCTCAAGCGCAAAGACCTCAAGGTCCTCTTCACCACCCACCACGAATCCCACGTCGGAGCGGCCTTTTATCCTTCGCCCTTTCCCGACGCCGCCGTCATCACCATCGACGCCGTCGGCGAATGGGACACCCTGACCATTTCCCACGGCCAGGGGAATAGTTTTAAAATCCTGAAGCGGATCGCCTTCCCCCACTCCCTCGGCCTCCTCTACTCGGCCTTCACTTATTTCACGGGATTCAAGGTCAACTCGGGCGAATACAAGCTCATGGGCCTGGCCCCCTACGGCGAGCCCGTCTACAAGGACCTCATCCTCAAGGAATTGATCGACCTCCGCGAGGACGGCTCCTTCCGGCTCAACCTTAAATACTTCAACTTCACGACCGGTCTGACCATGACCGGATCACGGTTCGAGCGGCTGTTCGGCGTTCCCCGCCGCAAACCCGAAACCGAGATCCGGCAGGCCGACATGGATCTGGCTGCCTCGATCCAGGTCGTCCTGGAAGAGGCCATGGACAAGATCGCCCGCACCGCCAAAACCCTGGCCCCTTCCGACAACCTCTGCCTGGCGGGCGGAGTCGCCCTGAACTGCGTCGCCAACGGCAAGATCCTCAAGAGCCGAATCTTCAAGAACATCTGGATCCAGCCGGCCGCCGGCGACGCCGGCGCCGCGCGCGGAGCCGCCCTTGTCGTCTGGTACCAACATTTCAAGAATCCGAGAAACCCGGTCCCGGGCCGGGACTTCCAGAAAGGGTCCTTCCTCGGCCCCTCGTACTCCCGCGAAGAGATCAAGGCCTTCCTGGACGAGAACCGGATCGCCCACCGCGAGCGCCCGCGGCCCGAGATGGCCAAGACGGTCGCCCGTCTCATCGACGAGAACAAGGTCGTCGGGTTCTTCCAGGGACCGATGGAATTCGGCCCCCGGGCCCTGGGAGCGCGGAGCATCCTGGGGGACGCCCGCTCGTCCGAGATGCAGTCCAAGATGAACCTCAAGATCAAGTTCCGGGAGTCGTTCCGCCCCTTCGCGCCCTCGGTCCTCGAGGAGAAGCTCAAGGACTGGTTCGACTACGGCGACCCGACGCCCTACATGCTCCTCGTCTACAACGTCCGCGAGGACAAGCGACTTCCCCTATCCGAGGCCGACCGCGCCCGGAAAGGCCTGGCCAAGCTCCCCGTCAGGCGCTCGATCGTGCCGGCCATCACCCACGTCGATTTTTCGGCCCGCGTCCACTCCGTCGCCATGGATGTCAACCCCTATTACCACGCCGTCATCGAGGAGTTCGAGAAACGGACCGGCTGCCCGGTCATCATCAACACCTCGTTCAACGTCCGGGGCGAACCCATCGTCCAGAGCCCCCAGGACGCCTACCGCTGCTTCATGAGGACCAACATGGACGTCCTCGTCCTCGATACCTTCCTGATCGAAAAACAGGAAAAGGATTTTATCCAGGTCGACGAAAGCTGGATGAAGGAGTTCCCGCTCGACTGATGAAAAAAGTCGCTTATCACGCCAAAAACATCCGGATCTTCCTGGCGATCCTCTTCGCGCTGGCCGTCCTGGTGACGCTCAAGCCGGTCGGGTTCAAGATCGGCGCCCGCCTGCCCTGGCTGGCCGCCGAGGCCGGCCTGGCCGGCCTCTTCCTCGCCCTGCCCAAGCTGTTCTTCCCGCTCTACAAGATCATTATGATCGCGACCGGTTTCCTGGGGACGTTCCTGTTCGCCCTGATCAGCCTGTTCGTTTATTACATCGTGTTGACCCCGATCGCCCTCGTCCTCCGGCTGTTCGGGAAGTCCTTCATGAAGGTCAAGGCCGACCCCGCCGCCCCCTCCTATTACGAGGACGTCCCGGCCGGGTACAACATCGAGAAACAGTTTTAGGGAAGGAACAGCCATGGCGAAACTAAGCGTCCTCCGCGAGATGTGGGAATTCATCCGACTCCACAAGAAATACTGGCTGATTCCGGTCATCGTCGTCCTTCTTCTGGTCGGCGTCCTCCTCTTCCTGACCGAGGGCAGCGCGATCGCGCCATTCATCTACACTCTGTTCTAACGATATCCATCCTTGTTAATAATCAAAACCCCCATGCAAATCCGAATCTTTATTCTCAGCCTGGCCCTGCTGGCGGCGAGCGTCCGCGGCGAGGCCAGGGCGGTCAAGCCCTACGAGGACGTCCGCTGGAAAGACATGAAAAAGCTCGGATGGACTGTGGACCCGGCCATCATTAAAACGCTCTGGTTCAATGAAAAGACCGTCTGGCCGGACACGCCCACGGCGGCCGCCGCCCGGAACGTCCTCCG